>JACCZJ010000434.1 GCA_013696065.1 Nocardioidaceae bacterium | reverse complement strand
GGCACCATGACCCGACGCTGGAAGATACAGACCATGGTGCCCTCCTGGTTGTAGCCACGGGTCTCCACGTGCACGATCCCCCGATCACTTTTCGACTTCGACTCGACCTTGTCCAGCACGGTGGTTTCGCCGTAGATGGTGTCCCCGTGGAAGGTGGGGGCCACGTGACGCAGGGAAGACACCTCGAGGTTGGCGATGGCTCTGCCGCTCACGTCGGCGACCGACATGCCCAGCAGGAGCGAGTAGATGTAGTTGCCCACCACGACGTTGCGGCCGAACTCCGTCGAGGTCTGGGCATAGTTGGCGTCGAGGTGGAGCGGATGGTGGTTCATCGTCAGCAGGCAGAAGAGGTGGTCGTCATACTCGGTCACCGTCTTGCCGGGCCAATGCCGGTAGAGAGCCCCGACCTCGAACTCTTCGAAGTACCGGCCGAACTGCATGCGGGGCTCCTCTTCGATGCGACGGGTTACATGTCAGCGCGGCAGCTTGTAGTCTTCCAGGAGCCGACGGCCGATGATCATCTTCTGGATGTCGGCGGTGCCTTCGCCGATGAGCAGCATGGGCGCCTCGCGGTACAGCCGCTCGATCTCGTACTCCTTGGAGTAACCATAGGCGCCGTGGATCCGGAACGAATCCTCGACAACCTCCTTGCAGTACTCCGCTGCGAGGTACTTGGCCATCCCGGCCTCGAGATCGTTGCGCGCGCCAGCATCTTTGCGCCGTGCGGCCATGACCATCATCTGGTGTGCCGCCTCGACCTTGGTTGCCATCTCGGCCAATCGGAACGTCACCGCCTGGTGTTCGGCGATCGGCTTGCCGAAGCTCTCGCGCTGTTGCGCGTAGGCGACCCCGAGTTCGAACGCCCGTTGGGCCACCCCGCAGCCGCGAGCCGCCACGTTGACCCGGCCCACCTCGACGCCGTCCATCATCTGATAGAAGCCCTTGCCGGGCTCGCCGCCGAGGACGTGATCGGCTCCGATGCGGTACCCGTCGAAGATCGCCTCGGTCGAGTCGACCCCCTTGTAACCCATCTTCTCCATCTTGCCGGGGATCGTCAGCGTCCCACCGGCCTGGGGACCGAAGCCGGGCTCCTTTTCGACCAGGAATGCGGTGAGGTTCCTGTGCGCCGACGACTGACCCTCGTCGGTGCGCACGAGGACGGCTAGCAGGTTCGACGTGCCCCCGTTGGTGATCCACATCTTCTGGCCCGTGATGACGTACTCGTCGCCGTCGCGGACCGCCTTGGTCCTGATGGCCGCCACATCGGAACCGCAGCCCGGCTCGGACATGGAGAAGGAACCGCGCACCTCCCCCGTGGCCATTCGAGGAAGCAGCGACTTGCGCTGCTCGTCGGTCCCGTGCTGGCGCAGGAGGTAGGCCACGATGAAGTGTGTGTTCACGATCCCGGACACGCTCATCCAGCCGCGGGCGATCTCCTCGACCACGAGCGCATAGGTGAGCAGGGACTCCCCCAAACCGCCGTACTCCTCGGGGATCATGAGGCCGAAAACGCCCATCTCCTTGAGGCCCTCGACGATGTGCGTCGGATACTCGTCGAGGTGCTCGAGCTCCGTCGCTACTGGCAAGATCTCGTTGTCGACGAACTCGCGGATCGCCGCGAGCATGTCTCGCTGGTCGGAGCTGAGGCCTTCGGTCTGTGCTAGACGACCCATCAGGAGGTCTCCGTCCGCTGCATGCCGGCGGCGCGGCCCTTGCCCGCCACCACCAGCGCCATCTTGCGCGACGCCTCGTCGATCATCTCATCGCCGAGCATCGCCGAACCCTTCGCGCCACCAGCTTCGGAGGTGACATGTTCGTATGCGTCCAAGATGCGCTCCGCGTGATCGTAGTCCTCCTGCCGCGGGGAATAGATCTCGTTCGCGGCATCCACCTGACCCGGATGCAGCACCCATTTGCCGTCGAACCCCAATGCTGCGGAGCGCCCGGCGACCCGACGGAAGCCCTCGACGTCGCGGATCTGCAGATAGGGCCCGTCGATCGCCTGCAGGTCGAACATCCGGGCCGCCATCAGGATTCGCATCAAGATGTAGTGGTAGGCGTCCCCGACGTCATAGCCCGGCGGCTGCTCGCCCACGACCAGAGACTTCATGTTGATGGACGCCATGAAGTCAGCGGGGCCGAAGACGATGGTCTCGAGCCGCGGGGACGCGCCCGCGATCGAGTCGACGTTCACGAGGCCCTTGGCGTTCTCGATCTGCGCTTCGATCCCGATCCGCCCGACCTCCAGCCCCACCGCCTTCTCGATCTGAGTGAGGGTGAGGTCCAGCCACTGCACCTGGGCGGCGTCCTGCGCCTTGGGCAGCATCACGCAGTCCAGGTTCTCCCCGGCGCCCTCGACGACCTCGACGACGTCGCGGTAGGTCCAGCTCGTGGTCAGGTCGTTGACGCGCACCACGCGCACCTTGTCCTCCCACCCTCCCTCGTTGAGGGCGGTCACAATATTGCTGCGAGCCTGCTCCTTGGCTATCGGAGCAACCGAGTCCTCGAGGTCGAGGAACACCTGATCGACCGGCAGCCCCCTTGCTTTCTCCAGGAAGCGCGGGTTGCTTCCGGGCACCGCGAGACAGGAGCGGCGAGACCGGACTTGACGATTCGTCACAGGGTTCCTCCAGAGAGTTCGAGATTGAGCTGCTCCAGCCCGTATGCCGACCGGATCTCCTCCACAATCCGCGCCAGCATCGGCGTGATGTCGTAAGCCGTCGACGTGAAGACCGCTGCGACACCGGCGCGAAGGAGTTGTCTGGCGTCGGCGTCCGGGATGATGCCCCCGACCACGACCGGGACGGCACTCGCGCCCCCCTCGTCCAGTAGGCGCAGGACCTCGGGAACCAGCTCGAGATGCGAGCCGGACAGCACCGAAAGGCCGACGCAGTGCACATCCTCCTGGACAGCCGCCGCCGCGATCTCCGCCGGGGTCAGGCGAATGCCCTGGTAGACCACCTCGAAACCGACGTCACGTGCCCGTACGGCGACCTGCTCTGCGCCGTTGGAATGACCGTCGAGGCCGGGCTTGCCGATCAGCAGCCGCAAACGCGTACCGAGCTCCTCGCCGGTACGCCCGACGGCATCCCGCACTACCACGATGCCTTGCCCCCCAGAGACGCCAGCAGCGACCATCCCGCTGATACCGGTAGGCGCGCGGTACTGTCCGAACACGCCGCGCAGCGCCCCGGTCCACTCGCCCGTCGTGACCCCAGCCCGAGCGCAGTCAAGCGTCGCCTGCATGAGATTACCTTCGGTTTTGGCGGTCTCCCGCAACCGCTGTAGCGACTGCTCCACGGCCGAGGCGTCCCGGCTCTCCCGCCATACACGCAGCGCTTCGACCGCTTGCTGCTCCACTGCAGGGTCTACGGTGAGGGTCGCGGCGTCGAGATCGGCCAGCAGGGGGTTTGGTGCGGACTCCAAAAAGCGGTTGACGCCGACGACCACGTCGGTGCCGGACTCCACCCGGGCGCGGCGAGCAGCGTGCGACGCGACAAGCGCTGACTTGAGGTAGCCCGACTCGGCTGCCGGGACCGCCCCACCCATCTCCTGTATCCGCTCGATCTCGGTCCAGGCAGCAGCCACCATCTCAGCCGTCTTGGTTTCCACCACAACCGAGCCGGTGAACAGGTCGTCGTACTCTAACAAGTCGGACTCATAGGCCAACACCTGTTGCAATCGCAGCGACCACTGCTGATCCCACGGTCGGGGCAAGCCGAGCGCCTCATTCCAGGCGGGCAGTTGCACCGCACGGGCGCGGGCGTCCTTGGACATCGTCACCCCCAGCATCTCCAGGACGATTCGGCCCACATTGTTCTCCGGTTGGGCCTTCGTCAAACCGAGGGAGTTCACCTGAACTCCGTAGCGGAACCGCCGTTGCCGTGGATCGGTGACGCCATACCGCTTCAATGCCAGCTCATCCCACAGCGCGACGAACGCACGCATCTTGCACAGTTCTTCGACGAAGCGAACGCCGGAGTTGACAAAGAACGAGATCCGAGCGACGACGTCCCCGAACCGCTCCGGAGCCACCTGGCCCGAATCGCGCACCGCATCGAGTACGGCGATCGCGGTGCAGATCGCGTACGCCATCTCCTGAACCGGGGTGGCCCCTGCCTCTTGCAGGTGGTAGCTGCAAATGTTGGTCGGGTTCCACCGAGGCGCGTGCGCCGTGGTGTACGCGATGAGGTCTGTACTCATCCGCAGCGACGGGCCGGGTGGAAAGACATAAGTCCCGCGGGACAGATACTCCTTGAGTATGTCGTTCTGGGTCGTCCCCGCCAGGGCGGTCACCTCCGCGCCCTGCTCCTCGGCCACCACCTGATAGAGCGCGAAGATCCACATCGCCGTGGCGTTGATCGTCATCGAAGTGTTCATTTCAGCCAGTGGCATGCTGTCGAACAGCGCGCGCATATCCCCCAGATGAGCGATCGGTACGCCGACCTTGCCGACCTCGCCGCGAGCCAGGGTCGAGTCGGGGTCGTACCCGGTCTGGGTGGGCAGGTCGAAGGCGACGGAAAGCCCGGTCTGGCCGAGGCCCAGATTGCGTCGGTACAGCGCATTCGACGCCGCTGCCGAGGAGTGCCCGGCATACGTGCGCATCACCCAAGGCGCACTTCGACTGGGGGCGTCGCGCTCCCCCGTCGTATCACCGGCCTCCGGCATCATGCGTTGCGGAACCTGTTGATCGCTTCGAGGTGTGAGGCCCGGAACTCGGGGTCACGAACGCCGAGGCCCTCCTCCGGCGTCAAGCAGCGCACGCCCACCTTGCCCTGATGCTGGTTGCGGTGCACGTCAGAAACCGCCTGCGCCGCATCGTCGAGCTCGTATGTCCGAGACAGCGTCGGGTGGACTCTGCCTCGCTGGATGAGCCGGTTCGCCTCCCACGCCTCCCTGTAGTTGGCGAAGTGAGACCCGATGATGCGCTTGAGGCACATCCACAGGTAGCGGTTGTCGTACTCGTGCATGAATCCAGACGTGGACGCGCAGGTGACGATGACACCGCCGCGGCGGGCCACGAAGACGCTGGCGCCGAACGTCTCACGCCCCGGATGCTCGAACACGATGTCGGCGTCGTCACCTCCAGTGAGCTCGCGAATCCGCGCTCCCAGTCGCTTCCACTCCCGTGGGTTCTGGGTCTTTTCGTCAGACCAGAACTGGTAGTCCTCCGCGGACCGGTCGATGATCAGCTCGGCACCCATCCTGCGGCAGATATCGGCTTTGGCGGGGCTGGACACCACGCACACCGGCGTCGCCCCGCCACCGAGTGCCATCTGGGTGGCGTAGGATCCCAGCCCGCCTGAGGCACCCCAGATGAGCACGACGTCGCCCTGCTTCATGTTCGCGCCGTTGGGGGACACCAACTGCCGATAGGCGGTCGAGTTCACCAGCCCCGGGCAGGCTGCCTCCTCCCACGTGAGGTGCGCCGGCTTTGGCATCAGCTGGTTGGCCTTGACCAAAGCGATCTCCGCGAGGCCGCCGAAGTTCGTCTCGAATCCCCAGATCCGCTGCTCTGGGTCCAACATCGTGTCGTTGTGCCCGTCGGGACTTTCTAGCTCGACCGACAGGCAGTGCGCCACCACCTCGTCGCCGGGCTTCCAGGAGTTCACTCCCGGACCGGTGCGCAGCACGACCCCGGACAGGTCCGAACCCAAGACGTGATAGGGCAGGTCATGTCGCTTGGACAGCGGGGAGAGCCGGCCGTAACGCTCGAGGAAGCTGAAGGTCGACACCGGCTCGAAGATGGAAGACCACACCGTGTTGTAGTTGACCGCGCTAGCCATCACCGCGACCAGCGCCTCGCCAGCACCCAGTGACGGCACCGGCACCTCCTCGACGTGCAGCGAGGCCCGTGGATCCTTCTCCGCCGAGGGCAAGCCCTCGAACATGGCCATCTCGTCGCGGCGCACTGTGACCCCGCGATAGGCCTCGGGCAACGGCTCGGCGGCGAACTCTTCCGACGTCGTATCGCCGGCCAGAATTGCCTCGCGAATTTCCTTCACGTAAACCTCCGACGACATGCGTCTGGCAGAGCAGCGCTCTGCGGCGTAGAGAAGACACTAATGGCACCAAGTGCCAATGTAAAGGCACTCAGTGCCTTTTCTACAAGTAGCCCGCCGCGCACGCCGATGGCGACTAGCACTTCGTGCTGCTAGACAGCCTCGATCACGGGGTACTCGGGCTCCCACATAGCCTCATGCACCTGCTGAATCGGATCCGCCACCTTGGTCTGGGCGAGACCCTCGGCGAGCGCCGTGAGCGCGACCTGCACGCCAACGGTCGCCGAGACCGCGCGCAGGTCAGAGACCGATGGCAACAGTGGCGCGCCGGGCAAGGTGACATCGACGAGTCCAGCTACGGCATCGGCAGCGGCTTGGATCATGCCATCGCTGATCCGCCGGGCCCGGGCGACGTTCGTGCCGAGCCCCAACCCGGGAAAGACAAGCGCGTTGTTGGCTTGCGCGATGTGATGCGTGACGTCGCGGTGTTCCACGGGCGGGAATGGGCTGCCGGTCGCGATCAAGGCCCGACCATCGGTCCACTCGAGGAGGTCACTCGGCAGCGCCTCCACCCTCGTCGTGGGGTTCGACATGGGGAAGATAATCGGCCGCTCGACCTGACTGGCCATCGCGCGCACGATCTCCTCCGTGAAGGCACCCGCCTGCGTCGACGTCCCGATGAGCATCGTCGGACCGACGTGGCTGACCGTCTCCGCGAGGCTAGGCCAACCGCCTACCCCATACCAGGACGCCACCTCCTCGGCTGGCCGCAGGTACGGGACCTGGAAGTCGCGCAGCAAGTCACCCATATCGTCGGTGAGCAGACCGTGGCGCCCCACCAGCCAGATCCGTCGCGCCGACTCCGCCCTGGTGAGGCCGTCGCGGACCAGGGCTTCGCGTAGGAAGTCGGCAATGCCGACGCCCGCTGTCCCAGGCCCCAAGATGACGACCCGCTGGTCGCTCATCTGCGAGCCGGTGGCGCGGACCGCTGCCACCGCGGCAGCGAGCGCCACGGCGGCCGTCCCCTGCATGTCGTCATTGAAGGTGCAGACTTGCGCGCTGTACCTGTCCAGGATGCGTCTAGCGTTGTCCACCCCGAAATCCTCCCAGTGCAGCAATGCATGGGGAAACATCCGGTGCGCCGTCTCGACATAGGCGTCGATGAACTCGTCATACCGCTGATCGCGAACGCGAGCATGCCGGTTTCCGAGGTACAGCGGGTCGTTGAGCAGCGTCTGGTTGTCGGTTCCGATATCCAGGACGACAGGCAGCACACGCCGAGGATGGATGCCGGCCGCTGCGATGTAGACAGTCAGCTTGCCGATCGAGATCTCGATACCACCTACCCCCCAGTCACCGATGCCGAGGATGCCCTCAGAGT
>JACCZJ010000432.1 GCA_013696065.1 Nocardioidaceae bacterium | reverse complement strand
CTGCTCGCCGGTGACGTGCGCTATGTCTTGACCAGCGGTGGACACATCGCCGGGATCGTCAACCCTCCCAACCCCAAGGCCTGGTACGAGGTCGGCACGGAAGACAACCCGGCTGACCCGTTGGCGTGGCGGGACGCGGCCCTTCACAAGAGCGGCTCGTGGTGGGAGGACTGGGCGACCTGGGGAGCCGAGCGCGCCGGACCTCTCGGTCCGCCTCCGCCGATGGGCAGCGACCGTTATCCAGTGCTGGGCGCAGCCCCCGGAGAATACGTCCGCGGCTAACACCCCAGTCACCACCCGCGCCGCGTGTCAACGCAGCCGGCGAGGGCCGGCGTCGAGGCGAACAGCCGGCGAGGCAACCCGCGCGCTTGCACTCAGGACGCTAAGCCCGGACGCGGAGGCGATCACCGGGTTGAGTTCGAGTTCGGCCACCTCGGGCAAGTCGTCGGCGAGCCGGGCCACCCGCAGCAGTAGCTGCTCTAACGCCGCCACGTTCACTGCGCCAGCGCCTCGGTAGCCGAACAGCAGCGGGGCGGTGCGCACCGACCGCACCAACTCGGCAGCGTCGATGTCGGTGAGTGGGAGGATCCGAAAGGCACGGTCACCGAGGAGGTCGGTCGCGACGCCGCCGAGCCCGAAGGACACCAGAGCGCCCAGGGAGGGATCCTCGGTGGTCCGCACCACCGTGGCAACACCGGCGGGAGCCATGGCCTGCACCGCAAACTCGGTCG
The DNA here is from genome assembly GCA_013696065.1 of Nocardioidaceae bacterium. Lineage (GTDB taxonomy): Bacteria > Actinomycetota > Actinomycetes > Propionibacteriales > Nocardioidaceae > JACCZJ01. Next base: position 4,159 of record JACCZJ010000432.1, on the reverse strand, counting down.
TCGGGCCGCCGAGCCGTGTCGTCATCGCTTGATGAGCTGAGCGCAGTTCCTCCTCCGAGCTGATGTCGAGGCGCACGGTGCCGAGCTCCGGACGGTGCCGAAATGGCGCCGCCGTTGCCTTCAACGCCACCGGATAGCCGAGCTGGCTCGCCGCTGCAACCGCTTCGTCCATCGACGTGATCGTCTGGCCCGGCCAGACCCGGATGCCGTACGCCGCCAGCAGCTGGTTCAGCGCCTGGCCTTGCAGCGCCAAGCCATCTGGAGAGTCCCGCAGAGCCGTCTCCACGAGTTCGCGGGCCGCTTCGGTGTCGAGGTCGGCCAGGGACGGCACGGTGCCCTCCGGTCGGCGTCGCCACTCGGCGTAGGCCGTGGCCCGAGCCAGTGCCGCCACCGCTTCCTCCGGCGATGGATACAGCGCCAAATTGGCCCGCGCGAGTGTCTGGTCCGAGTTGGCTCCGGCCCCTGCGCCGAAGGCGATAAAGGCAGAGACGACAGGCTTGCGGGCCCCGGCGCTCGCCTCCGACAACACCTCTGCCACCTCTGGGGTGGGGGTGCGCAGCGGCGGGACGAATACGGTGACGATCGCGTCGACGTCAGCGTCAGCCATCAGCGCAGCAAGTGCTTCTCGCAGCGCGTCGGGGTTGCTGTCAGCAGGCAAAACGAGGGGGTTGGCGATGGCGACGCCGGGCCCGACCGTCGAGCGAACCGACTCCAGGGTTGCCTGGGAGAGCGTCTCGACCTCAAGCCCGGCCCCGGCACAGGCGTCAGCTGCTAACTTGGCCAGCGCGAGCGAATTGCCGACAACCGCGACGCGGCGCCCGCTCGGTAGTGGCTGAGAGTCGAGCAGCGTGGCGACATCCAAGAGCTGCGACAAGGTGTCGACGCGGATGACCCCGGCCTGCCGGAACAGTGCGTCAACGGCGCGGTCGGAGACATCGGACTGCTCCAGGCGGGCTGCGACCGACCCGCCGCTCTTGACCGTGACGATCGGTTTGCTCCGTCCGATCCGGCGGGCCAGACGGGCGAACTTGCGTGGATTTCCGAATGATTCGAGGTAAAGCAGCACAATGTCAGTGTCGGGGTCGTCCTCCCAGTACTGGAGCAGGTCGTTGCCGCTCACGTCAGCGCGGTTCCCGGCCGACACGAAGGTGGAGAGCCCGATTTGGCGGCGCTCCACGGACTCGAGGACCGCGACTCCCAGGGCGCCCGACTGGCAGAAGAAGCCAGCCCGCCCACGCTGGGGCAGTGTCGGCGCCAGTGTGGCGTTGAGGCGCACCCTAGGTGCGGTGCTCATGACGCCGAGGCAGTTGGGCCCAATCACCCGCATGCCGTTGGCGCGGGCGGTGACGACCAACGCCCGCTCCGCCGCGGCGCCCGAAAACCCGGCTTCGCCGTAGCCACCGGCCATGATGACCAAGCCACGTACCTCTTTGCGGGCGCATTGGGAGACGACTCCCTCCACGGCGGCAGCCGGTACAGTCAGCACCGCGAGGTCAACGTGATCTGGCACATCTTCGACACTGGCGTAGGCCCGGACACTTGCCACGTGCTCTGCCTTGGGGTTGACAGGGTAGACGGGGCCCTCAAAGCCGCAACGGAGCAGATTGACGAGCACGGTGTGGCCGACGCTGGTTGGGTCACGCCCCGCACCCACGACGGCGACGGACCGGGGGTTGAGTAGGCGCCCAATCGAAAGAGCCTCCGAGCGGTGCTCGCGAGACTGCATCACGGCTAAGGATGCAGCCGTCGGCTCGATGGGAAAGATGAGGCGGATGACGTCCTCCTCGTACGACTGCGTTGCCTCGTAGCCGGCGTCGCGGAATACCCGAGCCATCCGGTAGTTCCCCGCCAGCACCTCTGCCTCGAACAGGTGGATGCCCCGCTCGGGGGCAATGGCCGCGAGATGTTCGAGCAGGACTGAGCCCATCCCGCGGCCCTGGTGGGCGTCGGCCACAACGAACGCCACCTCCGCGACATCCGTGCCCGGAACCCGGTCGAACTGGCCCACGGCGACGATCTCATCTCCGAGGACTGCGACCAAGGGGACCCGGCTGTCGTAATCCACCTGAGTGAAGTGCGCTACTTCATCACGCGAGAGGGTCGGGTGAGCAGCAAAGTACCGGTAACGGATCGTCTCCTCAGATAACTGACCGTGGAAGGCCAGCAGGTGGTCACCATCTGAAGGCAGGATGGGCCGCAGGTGGACGGTCCCGCCATCGGCGAGGACGACGTCGGCTTCCCAGTGCCTCGGGTAATCCGGGCTCATCGCGGGTCGACGGGATCGAGGCCGTGCTCAGGAAAAGCCGCTCGCCGGGTCGCCGCGACCGCCCGGTCCAGCGGTTCATCAGCGTCGCCCTCTCCGGCGTCCCACATCCGGTATGTCGGCGCGGCCCCGTCAGTGAGGGACTTCGGCGCCCGGCGTCCTGTACGCCGCCGGACCAGATCGCGCCAGGTCTGCGGGGTCTGGGTCTCCGGGTCGATGGGAGAGCCAGCCATCTCGGCCAGCAGGTGAGTCCAGCTCCTCGGCACCACCCGCACGATCTCGTATCCTCCGCCGCCGACTGCCACCCAGCGGCCGTCCGCCACCTCATGTGCCAGCTCATGGAGGGCTGTGTAGGAACTGCGCTGTGCGTCGACGGTGAGATTGAGATGCGCCAGCGGGTCGAGTCGATGAGAGTCACAGCCCAGCTGCGTCACCAAGATCTCAGGTTCGAAAGCCCTGACCAGAGGCGGCACGACCGCATGAAACGCGCGCAGCCAGCCCGCGTCACCAGTGTCCGGCGGTAGGGCGACGTTGACGGCGCTGCCCTCGCCCGCCCCGCGGCCCATGTCCCGCGGAAAGCCTGTGCCCGGAAAGGCGGTGTAACCGGTCTCGTGCAGGCTGATGGTCAGTACCCTCGGGTCGTCGTAGAAGGCTGCCTCCACTCCGTCGCCATGGTGGGCGTCGAGATCGACGTAGGCCACGCGACGTACGCCATCTGCGAGCAGCCAGGCCATGGCGACCGCGGCGTCGTTGTAGACGCAGAACCCGGAGGCTCGTGCTGGCATCGCGTGGTGGAGCCCGCCGGCGAGATTGACGGCGTGCTGTGCTGCTCCCGTGCGGACTGCCCGTGCGGCGTCGAGTGTGCCTCCGACCACCAGTCCCGACGCCTCGTGCATCAGGTCAAAGATGGGGTTGTCCGCACCGCCAAGCCCGAAGGGCGCGAGCAGTTGGGCCGCCTGGCGCAATGCTGCGCCACGCACGACTGCGATGTACTCCCGACTGTGGACCAGCTCGAGGACACCGTCAGCGGGCTGGCTCGGTGCAGTCAAACGCACATGAGGAGCATCGATGACGCCGAGGTCCCGGGCCAACGCCATGGTGAGCGCCAAGCGACCAGGGGCCATCGGGTGGCTCGCCCCCAGGTCGTACTTGAGAAGCTCCTCACTCCAGACGACGAGGACGGACTCGCTCATCTGACCCTTATCGAGCGCACCGGAGGAGCCTTAGCACTTAGCCGCGCGCCGCCGCCTTCTCTTGCAGGGTTTTGACCACAGTGGGATCACCTAGCGTGGACACATCACCGAGCTCTCGGCCCTCTGCGATGTCTCGCAACAGCCGCCGCATGATCTTGCCCGAGCGAGTCTTGGGCAGGTCGTCGGCCCAGATGATCGACTTCGGACGAGCCAGCTTGCCGATCCGGGAACCGACGTGCTCGCGAATCTCAGCGGCCATCGTGCTGTCACCCTCGACGCCGGCGTTGAGGGTGACGAAGGCAACGATGGCTTGACCTGTCAGCTCGTCGGCCTCCGCGACGACGGCAGCCTCAGCGACCTTGTCGTGCGTCGTGATCGCAGACTCGACCTCGGCGGTGGACAATCGGTGTCCGGAGACATTGATGACGTCGTCGGTGCGCCCGATGATCCAGAAGTAGCCGTCACTGTCGCGGCGGGCGGCGTCTCCCACCACATAGGTTTTCGGCCCGAACCGGTCGAAGTATGTCGAGACGTAGCGCTCGTCGTCGCCGTACAGCGTTCGCAGCATGCTGGGCCACGGACGAGTGATCACCAAGATTCCAGTGCCTTCTTTGACTTCGTTGCCGTCGGCATCCACGAGCCCCGCCGCAATGCCGGGCAGCGGGCGGGTCGCCGACCCCGGCTTGGCCGTCGTCACGCCGGG
>JACCZJ010000429.1 GCA_013696065.1 Nocardioidaceae bacterium | reverse complement strand
GGGGAGCATCCCGAGCTGCACGAGATGCTCGACAAGATGGCCGAGGGCCATGCCGTCGAGGGGATGGAGTCTCTCGCGTCGGTCCTGGTCGACGAGATGGAGCTGCTCGTCGACCTGATCGCGACCGACGCGGTGGTGGTGGTGTGCGATCCCGAGCGGGTGCGCGCCCGTGCCCATGACCTGGTGGCCACCAGTCAGGAGTTCCTGCAGGCGTCGTGGGCCGCCGCCGCAGGGGGCGGCCAGGCGCCCATCGACCTCGGCGCAGCGGCATACCGAAGTCTCGGCGACGTCCGAGAGCATGCCCTCGCTCGCGGCTTGTCCTGGTGGACCGTGTCGCCCTTCGGGTTGGACCCGACAGTCGAGCAGAGCGGGTTGGACTCGACAGTCGAGCAGAGCGGGTTGGACCCGACAATCCAGCAGAGCGGACTTGACCCGCATCGGCCCCTTCGCACGGAGACCGGCGAGATCGTGTCCATCGACGTCGACACGGCGAGCTCGGTCGAGTCGCGCGTGATCGACATCGCTGCGGCGCCCAGCTACCGCGGCGATACGGTCGCGGCGCTCGCCGACATCTCAGCCTTTGTCAAAGAGGGCAGCAGCGTCGTGTTGGTCACCGAGGGGCATGGGCCGGGCGAGCGACTCGTCGAGGTGCTCAAAGAGCACGACATCGCCGCGCGCATGGTCGACGAGCCCAGCACCCAGCCCACAGTGGGTGTCGTCGAGGTGGTCCAGGGCAGCCTCGCGCACGGCTTCGTCGCCGATGGGATTCGTTTGGTGGTGTTGACGGGCGACGACCTCACCAGCCAACGCGCCACGGCGAAGGACTCGCGGCGGATGCCGTCGCGTCGCCGCAAGCAGGTCGACCCGCTGGAGCTGCGTACGGGCGACTATGTCGTCCATGAGCAGCACGGCGTCGGGCGCTATGTCGAGATGATCCAACGCACGGTTGGCGGCGCCACCCGCGAATACCTGGTCATCGAGTACTCGCCATCCAAGCGAGGTCAGCCATCCGACAAGCTCTTCACTCCGACCGACCAGCTCGACCAGGTCACCCGCTACGTCGGTGGGGAGCAGCCGACGCTCGACCGGCTCGGCGGCGGTGACTGGAACAAGCGCAAAGGGCGGGCCCGCAAGGCTGTGCGGCAGATCGCGGCGGAACTGATCAAGCTGTACGCCGCCCGGCAAGCCACCAGAGGTCACGCCTTCGGCCCCGACTCGCCCTGGCAACGAGAGCTAGAGGACGCCTTCCCGTATGTCGAGACGCCCGACCAGCTGGCCAGCGTGGACGAGGTCAAGCGCGACATGGAGCAACCGGTCCCGATGGATCGGCTGATCAGTGGGGACGTGGGGTACGGCAAGACCGAGATCGCCGTACGGGCCGCCTTCAAAGCGGTGCAGGACGGCAAGCAGGTCGCCGTGCTCGTCCCGACGACGTTGCTGGTGCAGCAGCATCAGCAGACATTCACGGAGAGATTCGCCAGCTTCCCTGTCGTGGTCAAGCCCCTCAGCCGGTTTCAAAGTGAGTCCGAGGCCAAAGAAGCTATCTCTGGACTCGCGGCCGGGACCGTTGACGTAGTAATCGGCACACACAGACTCTTCAACCCCGAGATCAAGGTCAAGGATCTCGGTCTGATCATCGTCGACGAGGAGCAGCGTTTCGGTGTCGAGCACAAAGAGGCGCTTAAGCAGATGCGGACCGCTGTCGACGTCTTGAGCATGTCGGCGACGCCGATCCCGAGGACGTTGGAGATGGCGATCACGGGTATCCGCGAGATGTCGACGATCACCACCCCACCGGAGGAACGCCATCCCGTCCTCACGTTCGTGGGCGGTTACGACGACGGTCAGGTCATCGCGGCGGTACGTCGCGAGCTGCTGCGCGAAGGCCAGGTCTTCTACATCCACAACCGCGTGCAGAGCATCGACAAGGTGGCGGCCAAGCTGCGTGAGCTGGTCCCGGAAGCCCGGGTGGCGACGGCCCACGGCCAGATGAAGGAACACCAACTCGAACAGGTGATGCTCGACTTCTGGGAACGCAAGGCCGACGTCTTGGTGTGCACGACGATCGTCGAGTCTGGGCTCGACGTGGCCAACGCAAACACCCTCATTGTCGAGCGAGCCGATCTTCTCGGGCTCGCGCAGCTGCACCAGCTGCGTGGCCGCGTCGGACGAGGAGGAGAACGCGCCTACGCGTACTTCCTCTTCCCACCCGAGAAGCCGCTCACCGAAACCGCGCACGACCGTCTCGCCACCATCGCGCAGCACTCCGAGCTCGGTGCCGGCATGGCTGTGGCCATGAAGGACCTGGAGATCCGCGGGGCCGGCAACCTGCTCGGGGGAGAGCAGTCGGGCCACATCGCCGATGTGGGCTTCGACCTCTACGTGCGACTCGTGGGGGAGGCTGTGGCGGAGTACCGCGGCGACGCTGTCGTCGAGGAACCTGAGGTCAAGATCGAGCTGCCGGTCGACGCGCACCTCCCGCACGACTACGTGTCCAGCGAGCGGCTTCGGCTGGAGATGTACAAGCGGTTGGCCGAGGTGCGTTCGCCAACACAGCTCGAGGAGGTGCGAGCAGAGCTCGACGACCGATACGGCACGCTCCCAGACTCGGTGCAGAATTTGCTGGCGGTGGCGATGCTCCGGGTCAAAGCCAGGCTGGCTGGACTCACCGACATCAACGCACAGGGCAATTACATCCGGTTCTCGCCGGTGAAGCTCGCTGACTCGACTCGCGTGCGGCTCGATCGTCTCTACCCCAAGACGGTGGTCAAGCATGCAGTGCATAGCATCTTGGTGCCACGTCCGACGACGGCTCGGATCGGTGGCAAACCGATTCGCGACGTCGCCGTACTAGATTGGGCCGCTCAGGTCATCGACGACATCATCTTGAGGAGCGCTCAGCAGTGATAGCACAACTTCGTTCGCACGTCGCAAAAGTCGGCGGCACGACCAGTTTGGCGCTTGCCGCTCTGTTCGGCCTGTCGGCCTGCGGCGACAATCTGCAGCCGGGCGCGGCCGCCACCGTCGGCGACATACGCATCCCGCAGGACGACGTCGACGACATCGTGGGCGCCGCCTGCGAGTTCACCCAGATTGTGCGGGAGCAGGGAGCAGGTGGTGAGCCGCAACGGCTCGACGAGCTCCGGTCCACGATCACCACAGCGCTGATCCAGTTCGAGATCGTCGATGAGGCTGCCCGAGACCAGGGCGTGTCCGCCAGCCAGGCAGCCGTCAGCAAGATTGAAGAGCAGATCGCGAAGGACAGCCCGATTCCCGACGCCGTCAGCGCCGACCATGCCGAAGCGCTCGAGGGTTTCTTTGACCGTTTCGCGATGTCCCAAGCTCAACAGGCGGCCATCGGGGCCAACATCCAAGATTCCAAGGTCACTTCGATCTCGGAGGTGACCCAGCCGGACTTGCAGGCGGGAGCCGAGTATCTGAGCGAGGTCACGCAAAAGAAAGACGTCGTCGTCAACCCGGCTTACGGCAGATGGGATGGCAAGGCGGTCGTGGCAGGTGATGGCTCGTTGTCCGACCCGGTGTCGGACGCCGCGCTCGGCGGTGATGGCGACGAAAGCGCTGACCCGGCTGCTCCTGCTGAATCC
>JACCZJ010000422.1 GCA_013696065.1 Nocardioidaceae bacterium | reverse complement strand
ATGCATGACCGTGATGCCTACGTGCGAAGACTGATCGTCAACGCCCACATCTCGTGGTGGCGGCGGTTCGCGCGCCGCGAGTCACCGGTGGCCGAAGTGCGGGGTACGGTCTCGCCCACCAACGACCCTGGCCTATCCGTGCCTTTCGCTGACGCCGTCTGGCGACTGTGTCAGTCGCTGCCGCCCAAGCAGCGCGCGGCCGTCGTGCTCAAGTACTACGAAGATCTGACCTATTCAGAGATCGCCGAGCTGCTCCGCTGCCCCGAGTCGACGGTGCGATCCCATGTGCACCGGGCGCTTGCTGCGTTGCGGGACACCATCGAAGAGCAAGGGGTCCGTGATGTGTGACGACGAATGGGAGCCAGAGCACCTAGGCCACCTGATGCGCAGCGGCTTGCAGGCGCATGCCGATCAGCTGAAGCCGCACACGGACTTCGCCGCGCGCGCCCGAGAGCGAGCGCGCCAACGTCGGCACGCGCAACTAGCAGTTGCGGCCACCACGGCCGCCATGATCGCCATACCGACGGCCATCTGGGCAACGAGTGATGCGGGCGATCCGAGGACCGGGAATACGGCGGACGCCAACGTCACCACGGTTTCTGACGGTCCGCGAGAAAGCACCAGAGCGCCCGGGGACCCGCTCCCTTCCGGGCGTGAGCAAAGGACCCCGGCTGACTGGCGGGTTGAGTCCTACCGCAACGTCCAACTCAAAGTGCCACCCACCTGGGGTTGGGGAGCGTCGCCTCAAGCGGTTGCTGCGGGAGTGAAGGACGGGCCTTACATCTGCGGACCGGAAGTCAAGAACTTTCCCAGGGACACGCCACCGGGGGATGCCGAACCGGAAGGGCCCTACGTCGGGAGGCCAGTGATGCTGACCGACGAATGTGTTGCGGGAAGAGCTGAGACGCAGCCGCATGTGTGGTTTCACTCGCCTCTGCCAGAGGGAGTCGAGCAACTCGGCGGCGGGCTCCAGCGGATCACCGTTGGGGCCGGTGGGATGCGGGTGAGCGTCGCGCACACGGACGCCGCCGAACTCGGACTCATTCTCGACAGCCTGAGCGTCGGGGAGGTTGACGACAACGGCTGCGTTGCGGAGACCAAGGAGCGGTCTGCAGATCAGCTCGGAGCGGCAGACCTCTTTGACCTCGCCGCCGTTGCGGGTAGGCATGACTTCGGCGGAATGGCGGTATGCGTCTACGACACCTACAACCCGGTTACCTCTCAGTTGCTCTACTCCACTGCGGTCGACAGTGAGGCGGAGCGACTCTTCCTGGAGCTCCTCGAGACCTCACCCCAACCACGCGACCGCTGCCTCGGCGACGCCGGGCGGCTGGTTGTGCTGCAACCACAAATCGCGGCATCCACGGCCAGGATCGAGGCTGAGCTTCTAGGGTGCACGTCGATCTACGTCTTTGACGGTGGCACCCGGGAGCTGACCCGCGCCAACGTCGCACCTTGGGCCATGAATGGGGTTTCGACGTATTTCGCCGCCGGCCCAAAAGGGCCATACAGCCCGGCCGCCCTGTTTTTCCGGTCGGCCACGGGCTGACCTCAGCCGATCTTCAAGAACACGTTGTCGATGCGGCCGTTGAACTGGTCGGTCGAGGGATGCACCTTGCCGCCAGCCCTGAGCTTGCCTCCGACCGAAAATGGCCAGGAGGGACGGTTCGGAGTCATGTCCCCGGTTCGACCGTTTCGGGTGTCGGTATCGGTGTGACGGGTGCCGTTGGTCCGCCACGAGGTCACGGAGATCGTCACCGAGCGGCTGAGCCGACGACATCGCACGCGATACCAGCGGCCTGATTGTATGTTGACCTCCGACGAGACTTCTACAGTGCCGAGATCACCTTTGATCCGGCAGGTCGCGACATCGCGGTCCACCTGCAGCTTGTACTGGCTCGCGTCTCCGTAAAGCCCTCGCTGCACGAGATTGTCGCCGTTGTCTGTGCTGCCGGACGCCGTGCGCCAGGACGGGTCGTCGACCACGAAATCGGCGCCGAACTTGAAGTCTGCGCTCCGAGGGTTGAGCACATCAGTGGCTGTGGCATTGGTGATCTTGACAGCCGCGCGAGGCGCATCGGTGCTCGGGTTGAATCTCGGGGTGCGAATGGAGTAGCCCGGTCGGCCATCGCGTTCGTTTCCGGCGGTGAGTGCGCCGCCATTGAGGGTCGCGACCGAGACACGCACCGAGCCGCTTCCGGTGTTGGTGAAGGTGCGGTATTTGCCGTTGCGCGGTGGCGCTTTGGTTACGAGCAGTTCGACCTGTCGAGTGCCGAGTCGGATCTGGTCGGTGCCGGGCGTTTGCTCGCCGCTTCGACCAGCATCGGCGTCAGAGCCATACGCCAAGGAGACGCCAACTGTCGCGATCGCCAGGGTCAAGCAGAGGGCGCGCGCGCAGGCAACCGACAGGGTTGCAAACATGGGGGGCTCTCCGATACGTCGTGAACACGAACCGCCATCCTAGGGCCGGAACGGCAAACCAAACACTTGACCACGAACCGAGCCCGCGCTGATCGGCTGCTGCTCGCGCCCTACCCCGTCACCAATAACGCGATCGCGACTGCCGCAATGACCATGGTTGCCACGAAGACAGCCTCGGAGCGGGGATTGCGTCGCAGCACCAGCAGCGCCCAGAGCAAAGAGCCTCCGGCGCCGGCCAAGAGGACCCACTGCAGAGGGCTGGCTGGGTGGGCCACTGCAACGAACGACAACCCGGCAGCACCGCTCGACAACGCGGTTGCTGCGACAGCTGAGAACGTGGACCCAAGTCGATGGGGCAAACCCCGCACTCCGGTTTGACGATCCTCGGCCAAGTCGGGGAGCACGTTTCCAAAGTGCGCCGCGACGCCGATCAGCGCCCCTGAGATGGTGGCCCACCAGGCTGGCCACACGGGTTCGGGCAGAGCCAGAGTGGCCACCGCGGGCAACGTCCCGAAAGCGATGGCGTAAGGCACCACCGACCACATCGTGGATTTGACTCCCAGGTTGTAAGTCAACCCGGACGCCACGACCGTGAGCTGAGCTGCAGCCGCCCTCCAACCCAAGAGCAATGAGGCGATCAGAGTGACGACCAATGCAGACGCCAACGCCCTTGTCACGACCTGGCGACTCAGCTGACCGGTCGCGAGAGGTTTGTCCGATCTTCCCGCCACGACGTCGCGCTCGACGTCGACGAGGTCGTTCGACCAGCCGATGGTCAGCTGCCCGGCGAACACCGCGACAGCCGCGATCACGCAGACTCGCGGCGAGTTGTCTGCAGCGATGACGAGAGCTGTGGCCATCGCTGTCACGGCGACCGTCGGCAGCGGATGACAAGACAGCGCCAAACCGCGCAGCAAGCTCACGATCCATGCAGCAACGGGAGCAGGAAGGCCCAGACGCTGTCCTCCATGCCCGGCGCCTTCTCGTGCCCGAAGTCGGGATAGATCTCCAGCGACTTGGCTGCGGTGACTTTGTTGTACATCGCGAACTGGGTGGACGGGGGGCAGACGGTGTCGTCGAGGCAGGTCTGCATCAACACTTCGGCTCTGATGCGGGACGCGAGGTGCTGTATGTCGAGGTAACCGAGCTTCTGCCACAGCTCGTCCGCCTGCGCATGGCGCGGGTCGAAAGATCGGAAGTGGTCGCGCAACTCGGCATACGCGTCGGTCGCCAAGGCCAGCTCCCAGACGCGTTGGTAGTCACTGAGGAACGGGTATCGGGTCATGCAGCGCGCCACCTCGGGCACGAGCGCGGCAGCGACGACGGCGAGCGCACCGCCTTGCGACCCGCCAAGCGTGGCGACCCGGGTCGGATCGACACCGTCGAGCTGGCGGGCATAGCGGGTGACTTGCGCAACGTCGAGGAACACGTTGCGAAAGAGCCATTGCTGCGGAGTGTCGGTCATGACCCCCCGGATGAAGTGACCGGCGAAGGTGCGACCCGTCGTGCCTCCCACGTCGGTCGACGTACCACTTTGTCCGCGCACGTCCATGGCCAAGACCGTGAAGCCGGCGAGCGTCCAACCGAACTTGGCGTCCCAGTCGCCTGCGGCACCGGCGTAGCCATGGAACATGACAAGAGCAGGACCAGGCGAACTCAACTCGAGCGGTCTGAGCAGCTGGGCATGTACCTGAGCCCCCCCGACGCCTGTGAACCAGACGTCTTCGCAAGAGATCCCGGGCGGTGCCGCCACCTGGCTACGCTTGAGCATCGGTGGGGTGGCAACCTCGTCCAGCTCCGACAAGGCTCCCG
>JACCZJ010000406.1 GCA_013696065.1 Nocardioidaceae bacterium | reverse complement strand
GACCTACGGAAGATTGACTCTCCGTACAACACCTACGAGCTCACCGGGCTGCCACCCACGCCGATCGACTCCCCAGGCAAGGCAGCGCTGGAGGCGGCACTCGAACCTGAGGACTCTGGCTATCTCTACTTCGTGACCGTCAACCTTCGGACGGGCCAGACGAAATTCGCCGAAGACTATGACGAGCATCTCGGCAACGTCGCCGCTTACAAAAACTACTGCACGACCTCTGACGCTTGCTGAGATGATGATGGCTTTGGTCGACGGTCCACGACGCCGCCGATGTGCGGTGCTGGGCAGCCCCGTCGCGCACTCGCTTTCACCCGTGTTGCATCGGGCGGCGTATCGCGAGCTTAGCCTCGACTGGGACTATGAGGCGTTCGACGTGTCGCCAGCGTTGTTACCCGCCTTCCTGACCGGCTTATCGCAGGAGTGGCGAGGCTTGTCGCTGACGATGCCGCTCAAGAGGGCTGTCATCGACCTGTGCGATCGGGTCGAGAGCAGAGGTCGATTGCTGGGCTCGATCAACACGGTTGTTTTCGGTGACGACGGCCGCCGGGCTGGGCACAATACCGACGTGCCGGGCTTCGTGTACGCGCTAGCTGCCCACGGGATCCACGGTCTCGACTCGGCAATCATCATCGGCGGTGGGGCGACGGCAGCTTCCGCGATGGCTGCTGCCGCTGAGATAGGCGCACACCACGTCACAGTGGCGGCACGCTCGATCGAACGCGTTTCACATCTGTCCGGTCTCGCCGCGACACTCCGTGTCGAGGTGGAGTTGGTCGGCATCGATGCACTCGCTGAGCTGCATCCTGCGGACCTCGTCATCTCCACCATCCCGGCCGACGGCCAGGCTGGTATCGCCACGCCGGTGGCACGGCTCGGCGCTTGCGTCTTCGACGTCATCTACGACCCGGAGGTGACACCAGTGTTGATGGCGGCCAGCGACGCCGGAACCCAGGCCATCGGCGGCTTCGACCTGTTGCTCCATCAAGCTGCCCGGCAGGTCGAGCTCATGGTGGGGGTGGCCCAGGCACCCCTCGAGGCCATGCGCGCAGCCGGGTTGCGCGCCCTGGCACAGCGCTGAGTGACGGAGGGTCTCGACGTTGTCAGCTGATTGGGGTGTGGTCGCGTTGAGTGCCGTGCTGACAGCGTCGCTCGCATCGTTCGGTCCGGCGGTGATCGCTCGCCTGCCCGAACCGGCGTACGACGCCGACGCCGCCGACAAGGTGCTCTACCGAGATCTCGCGACCAGGCGAAGTCTGCCGGCTGAGCTCGCCGCGGCCGGGGCACTCGCCGGAGCCGGCGCGGGCTGGCGGCTTGGGGAGTCCCCGCTCGTTGTCACGTGGATCTTTCTGTGCGCGGTCGGCGTCATCTTGGCCTACGTCGATGCGCGAACCCGACTGCTACCCACCCGCATCATCGCGCCGTCATACGGGATCGTCATTGGGTTGGTGCTGACGGCAGCCGCTGTTGCCCGCGACACCCAGCTGCTGGTCCGAAGCGCGTCGGGCTGGGCCATCATGGGTGGGGTCTATCTGGTCATGTGGCTCATCTACCCACGGGGACTGGGCTATGGCGATGTCCGCTTGGCGGGACTGCTCGGCTTGGGTCTTGGCGCGGTCGGGTGGGGGTCTCTCGGAGCAGGCCTCTACGCCGGCTTCCTCATCGGCGGCATCGGCGGGCTCGCCTTGATCGTGACACGACGGGAGGAGCGGCACTCGTTACCGTTTGGACCGTCGATGGTGGTGGGGGCTCTCGTCGGTGTGGTGTGGGGCGATCGGCTTGCTCACTGGTATGCGTCCTGGTGACCTGCTCGCGTCGTGACAGACTTCGGCCATGCTTCGATGGCTCACTGCGGGTGAATCTCACGGCCCAGCGCTGACAGCGATCATGGAAGGTCTGCCGGCGGGGGTCGCCATCACCACCGAGGATCTATCCGCAGCGCTGGCCAGACGACGCCTCGGCTATGGGCGTGGGGCGCGGATGAAGTTCGAACAGGACGAGGTGTCGATTCTCGGGGGCGTCCGCCACGGACTCACCATGGGTGGGCCCATTGCCGTCACGATCGCCAACACCGAATGGCCCAAGTGGGAGGAGGTCATGTCTCCGGACCCGGTCGACCGAGAGGTGCTCGAAGGGCTGGCACGCAACTCTCCTCTGACCAGGCCACGGCCAGGACACGCCGACCTGGTAGGCATGCAGAAATACGGCTTCGACGAGGCAAGACCAGTTCTCGAGCGGGCAAGTGCCCGGGAAACTGCGGCCCGGGTCGCTCTGGGCGCCGTCGCGGCGGCCTTTTTGCGGCAGGCACTGCGTGTCGACCTGGTCTCCCACGTCGTCTCGATCGGTGGAGCGGCGGCGCCGCCGGATGTGATCCCCAGGCCCGACCAGGTGGTGCACTTGGACACAGACCCGGTTCGCTGTCTCGACAGCGATGCGAGCGCAGCGATGGTCGCTGAGATAGACCAGGCGCACAAGGACGGTGACACCCTCGGCGGCATCGTCGAGGTGGTGGCCTATGGTCTGCCCCCGGGCCTTGGATCGCATGTGCATGGGGACCGGCGACTCGACTCCAAGTTGGCGGGCGCCTTGATGGGCATCCAGGCGATCAAGGGCGTCGAGATCGGCGATGGCTTCGCGGTCGCCCGGGGGCCGGGATCAGCAGCCCACGACGAGATCGAGTCCGGGCCCGAAGGGATTCGCCGCATGTCCGGCCGATCCGGCGGGACAGAGGGCGGTATGTCGACGGGCGAGCCACTGCGGGCGCGTGCCGCCATGAAGCCGATCGCCACCATCCCTCGCGCACTGCGCACTGTCGACGTGGCCACGGGGGAAGCCGCCGTGGCACACCATCAGCGGTCCGACGTGTGCGCTGTGCCCGCTGCGGCTGTCGTCGCGGAGGCGATGGTGGCGCTGGTGCTCGCCGAGGCGGCTTTGGAGAAGTTCGGCGGCGACTCGGTGCAGGAGACCCGTCGCAACCATGAGGGCTACCTCGCCGCACTGAGGTACCGATGACCGCCGTGACTCATGAGGCTTCGCCGACGGGGAAGCCCATGGTGGTGCTGGTCGGTGCGCCTGGCGCGGGCAAGTCGACGGTGGGCGCACGTCTGGCGCACCGTTGGTCGACGCAGTTCCAAGACACCGACTCGATCATCGAACAACGAGCCGGCCAGCCCATCGCCGAGATCTTCATCGACGCCGGGGAGCCGGCCTTCCGCGCGCTCGAAGCCGTCGTGGTTGCCGAGGCCCTGGCGAACTGCCGAGGCGTCCTTGCCCTAGGTGGGGGAGCGGTGGTGTCGGAGTCGACGCGGGCATTGCTGGCAGGCCATCGGGTGGTGTTCCTCGATGTCGGCCTGGCTGAGGCCGCATCTCGGGTCGGACTTGGGGGAACTCGGCCGCTGTTGCTCGGGAACGTACGGGGCCAGCTCAAAGCGCTGCTCGACGCGCGTCGCCCGCTGTACCGCCAGGTCGCCGATGTCACCGTCGAGACAGATGGCTTGTCAGCCGAGGCGGTCGCGGATGAGATCGAAAGCCGGCTCGATGCCTGAGGTCGAGCCATCAGCCCGCGCAGGGCCCAGTGACGTGACGAGGATCAGGGTCGAAGCCTCCTCGCCTTACGACGTCGTGGTGGGTCGGCAGCTCTTGGGTGAGTTGCCCTCTCTGCTGCCTGCCGGTGTACGCCGGGTCGCCGTGATCCACCCGCAGGCGCTTTCAGCCACCGGGATCGCCATTCGCGATGACCTCAACGCTGGAGGCTTCGAGGTGCATGCGATCGAGATCCCCAACGGCGAAGAGGCCAAGACGTCGGAGGTCGCGGCTTTCTGCTGGAAGGCGCTCGGTCAGGTGGGTTTCACCCGCTCCGATGCCATCGTCGGTGTGGGTGGCGGCGCCACCACCGATCTGGCCGGGTTCGTGGCGGCAACGTTCCTGCGAGGGCTCGCGGTGGTCCACATCCCCACCACCTTGCTGGGGATGGTCGACGCTGCGGTCGGAGGCAAGACGGGCATCAACACGGCTGAGGGCAAGAACCTGGTGGGCTCTTTTCACGAACCGGTGGGCGTGCTCTGTGACCTGGCCAGCCTCGAGACGCTGAACCGCCACGAGGTGGTGAGTGGCTTGGCCGAGGCCATCAAGTGCGGCTTTATCAGTGATCCCGACATCCTCACGCTGGTCGAAGAGGCGCCGGAGGCGTCTGTCGAGCCTGGCTCAGCGGAGAATCGGGTGCTGATCGAACGGGCCATCGCCGTGAAGGCCGCGTATGTGAGCCACGACTATCGGGAATCCACGTCGAGTGGGACCGATGTCGGCCGTGAGGCGCTGAACTACGGCCACACGATGGGTCACGCCATCGAGCTGGCCGAGCGCTATCAGTTCCGCCACGGGGCCGCGGTCGCCATCGGCATGGTGTACGTCGCCGAGCTGGCCCGGCTGGCCGGTCGGCTCGACGAGGCGACCGCGGACAGGCATCGCTCGATCTTGACGTCGGTGGGGTTGCCGACCAGCTACGGCGGGGCGGAGTGGGCGCAGCTGCATGCGGCGATGAAGGTCGACAAGAAGGCGCGCGCGGACCGGTTGCGGTTTGTCATCATCGAGCAGGTGGGCAAACCTGCCATCTTGGAAGCGCCGGACCCGGCGCTGCTGACGGCCGCCTTCGCCGAGATATCCCGTTAGGCTCGGCGGCGTGCGTGTGCTCGTCCTCAACGGACCCAACCTCGGCCGACTCGGATCGCGAGAGCCCGAGGTCTACGGTTCCGCATCGTACGACGACCTGGTGGCCAGCTGTGCGCGATGGGGACGCGATCTCGGTCTCGACGTCGAGGTGCGGCAGACGGATGACGAGACGGAACTCGTGGGTTGGATCCACGAGGCGACCGACTCGGAAACGCCGGTCGTGCTCAACCCCGCTGCTTTCACGCACTACTCCTACGCCCTGCGCGACGCATGTGCGCAGCTGATCGCTGGCCTGGTCGAGGTGCACATCAGCAATCCGGAGGCGCGTGAAACCTTCCGACATAGCAGCGTCATTTCGGGAGTCGCGACCGGGACGATCGCGGGATTCGGCATCGACTCGTACCGCTTGGCGCTGGCCGCGATCGCCCCCCACCAGCCGGGCACCTGAATCCAGTTTTCCCCCCGCGGATTCGTCCGACTCGGGCGGATTGCACGTAGCCGCGCTGGGTCGGAGGTCGGACTTGTGAGGGCCAGCATGCGGATCGATCAAAGCTCTCACGCGGTCCAGCTAGACTGCGTATCGATCCCGCCTGGCCCACGCTGAAGTTGGCCGGGCGAGTGGCGCTCGGATCCAGCCACCGCCACCACAGCAACCGCCAGGGCAACACACACCAGGAAGCGAAGACACCACTCGATGGCGACGACCAACGACCTCAAGAACGGCATGGTGCTCAATCTCGACGGACAGCTCTGGTCCGTCATCTGGTTCCAGCACCATAAGCCGGGAAAAGGTGGCGCCGTCGTGCGCACCAAGCTCAAGAGCGTCATGTCGGGCAAGGTCGTCGACAAGACCTTCAACGCCGACGTCAAGGTCGACATTGCCAGCGTCGACAAGCGGGCGATGACCTATCTCTACAACGATGGCGAGTCCTACGTCTTCATGGACACCGAAACGTACGACCAGATCGCCGTGTCCCCGGAAACCATCGGCGACGCCTCACACTTCATGCTCGAGAACCAAGAAGCCACCGTGGCGATGCACGAGGGGAGCCCCCTGTACATCGAGTTACCGGCGTCGGTCGAGCTGCTCATCGACTACACCGAGC
>JACCZJ010000394.1 GCA_013696065.1 Nocardioidaceae bacterium | reverse complement strand
CCGGTGGCGCCGCCGCGCCCGAAGCTGGTCCCCAGACCGGGGACAGTGGCCGAGTGTCAAATACGGGCCTGATTCTCGATCTGGATCGCGCCCATGGCGGTGAACAGCTTTTTGATCAGGTAGTTCTCTTCGTTGTCCAGCGTCGCGCCTCCGAGGCTGGCAAAGCCGAGGGTACGTCGAACCTTCTGGCCCTTTTCGTCGAGGTCCTGCCATCCCTCGTTGCGAGCCTTGAGCATGCGGTCCGCGATCATGTTCATCGCGGTGTCGAGGTCGAGGTCCTCCCACTCGGTGCCGTAAGGGCGCCGGTAACGGATCTTGGTCTGGCGCAGCGGGCTGGTGACGAGGTTCTTGCTGGCCGAGCCTTTCGGACACAGCCGCCCGCGTGAGATGGGGCTGTCGGGATCGCCCTCGATCTGGACAACCTTTTCGTCCTTGACGAACACCTTCTGCCCGCAACCCACTGCACAGTAAGGACACACGCTGCGCGCGACCCGGTCAGCGGTGGACGTGCGGGCGCTGATGTTGTCGGAGTACGCGGACTTTACGGCTGGGCCGCGTCCGAGCGAGTCGGCGCCGTTCAGCTGCCGAAGCACCGGCCAGGACAGGAACGTTTTACGAGAAACCATCGTGCTGTCTCCTTAAGTCAGTCGACAAGATACCCCGGCAGTGGCTTCCTGTCGCGCCATCACCTACCGAACCTGGATGGTGATGGCGTCTCCCTCGACCAGTTCGCCGACGACAGGATGGCCGGGAATTTCTCCCGCGACAAGCAACCCGCCCGACGTTTGGGCGTCTGCCAAAAGCAACAGCTCGTCGTCGGAGACGGAAGCGTCGACGTGGGGACGAACCCAGTCCAGGTTGCGGCGGCTTCCGCCCGGCACGTAGCCCTGGGCCAACGACCGCCGGGCTCCTTCGACATAGGGCACGGCGGCTGCATGGACGACGGCCGATACCCCGCTTGCCCTGGCCAGCTTGAACAGGTGACCGAGCAACCCGAATCCGGTGACGTCGGTCGCGCAGCGCACCCCAGCCGCCAGCGCTGCCTGCGAGGCATCCCGGTTCAGGGTCGTCATGCACGCCACCGCCTCGTCGAACCGCTCGCCCGTTGCCTTGTGCCGGTTGTTGAGGACCCCGAGCCCCAATGGTTTGGTCAGCGTCAGTGGCGTCCCAGCGAGCCCGGCGTCGTTGCGAAGAAGCCGATCTGGGTCCCCAAGCCCGGTGACGGCCAGGCCATACTTCGGCTCAGGGTCGTCGATGCTGTGGCCACCGGCCAGATGAGCCCCCGCCTCCGCGCAGATGTCGCCTCCACCTCTCAAGACGTCGGCCGCCATTTCGAAGGGGATCCGGTCACGCGGCCAGGCAAGCAGGTTGACGGCCACGACGGGGGTGCCCCCCATCGCGTAGACGTCCGACAAAGCGTTGGCCGCCGCGATCCGACCCCAGTCGTAGGGGTCGTCCACCACCGGGGTGAAGAAGTCCGCGGTCGCGATCAACGCTCGGTTGCCGTCGATGCGCACCACTGCGGCGTCGTCCCCGTTGTCCAGACCGACGAGCAGGTCGCCGCCCTCACGACTGGTCGGCAGGTTGGCGAGAACGCGTTCGAGCTCACCCGGAGGTACCTTGCAGGCGCAACCTCCTCCCGCGGCGAACTGAGTCAAGCGCAGGGCCGAGGAGATGGCGGTCACCGGGCCAACCTACGTCAGGCGGAGCGCGAGCACTTAGAGTGTTCGCGGAGGCGTTTCTCGTCTGGTGACGGGCGCGGTCCTCAAAACCGTAGTGGCCGAGCATCTCGGCCAGGCGGGTTCGATTCCCGTCCGCCTCCGCCAGTGTTCAGGAGGAGTTCAATGCAAGACCAGCGTCGCGCTACTCCCCGCACCGATCATGTCCTCGCTGACCCCGCGCTGCGGGAAGCCGCATCGCGTCTCGGCCGCCCGCTCGTCAAGGAGGCGGTGGCCGCAGCGCTCGCTCGCTGCCGCGCCGGAGAGGTGACACCCTCCGATGTCCCTCTCGTTGCGCTAGCGACCCTGCCACCGGTGGCAACTCGACTGCGTCGGGTGGTCAACGCAACCGGAGTGATCGTGCACACGAACCTCGGTCGGGCTCCCTTGTCAGCCGCTGCTGTGGACGCCTTGTCGGTGGCGGCGGGAGCTACCGACATCGAGCTCGACCTCGCCACTGGCCGTCGAGGTCGGCGCGGTCGCTCTGCGCTGGACGCCCTGTCGGCCGCCGTCCCCGAAGCTGGCGATGTGCACGTGGTCAACAACGGGGCCGCCGCATTGGCTCTCGTCACAGTCGCCTTGGCCGCAGGCGGCCGCAACATCGTCGTCGCACGAGGCGAGATGGTCGAGATCGGTGACGGCTTCCGCATCCCCGAGCTGATCGAGTCTGTCGGGGGCACGCTGCGCGAGGTTGGTACGACGAACCGGGTCCGTGCTTCCGACTACGAAGACGCCGTCGGCGAGGACACCGCCTTCGTGCTGAAGGTGCACCCTTCGAACTTTGTCGTCACCGGCTTCACGTCGACGGTCTCGGTGGCACAACTGTCTGCCCTGCCAGTGCCGGTCGTGGCAGATATCGGCTCCGGGCTGTTGACGTCTCACCTCCGGCTCCCCGACGAGCCGAGCGCTGCGACGAGCCTCAAGGCTGGCGCCGCCCTCGTGACTGCGTCCGGAGACAAGCTGCTCGGAGGCCCGCAATGCGGATTACTGCTCGGCGACGCGCACCTCGTGCACGCTCTCCGGAGGCACCCGTTCGCCCGGGCCCTCCGAGTGGACAAGCTGACCCTGGCCGCCCTCGAGGCAACCTTGACCGGACCGCCGCCTCCGGTTGTTGCTGCGCTGTCATCGTCTCCTGAGGACCTGATGGCCCGCGCGGAGAAGATCAGCGTCGAGTTGGCCGGCATGGTGGCAGCCTCACCCGTGGTCTCGAGCGCCGCGGTGGGCGGTGGCGGTGCCCCTGGCGTCGAGATCCCCAGCGCCGCCGTGGCCGTGCCCGCGAG
>JACCZJ010000377.1 GCA_013696065.1 Nocardioidaceae bacterium | reverse complement strand
TCGGTGGCTCGCGCGTGGTCGGTGGGTCGCTCGTCGGAGGCTCACTGGTCGTGGGCTCGTCCGTGGTCGGCGGCGGTTCGGTCGTGGAAGGTTCCTCAGTCGTCGGTGGCTCCCTCGATGTCGACGGTTCGGTGGAGCTCGTCGTGCTCGAGCTCGGCTCCTCGGGGGGTTCGCTGGAGGTGAACGTCGTCGGGAGCGGGGTGCGCGTCGGGGACTCGCCGTCCAGGTAGGCCGGCTCGGGGAAGTCTTTGATCGGCTCGTCCTGGAGAGCCGCTTTCATGTATTTCGTCCACGTCATCGCCGGGTATCCGCCGCCGTAGAAGGTGTCGATGTAGCCGTCGTTGAGCGGCTTGCGGGAGTCTCCTCGGACCATCATCACCGCCGTCGACAACTGCGGCGTGTAGCCCACGAACCAGGAGGACACCACATCGCCCTCGCCGTCGCCGTCCAGATCTGACCCGGTTGCAGTACCGGTCTTGCCAGCTGCGGGCCGCTCGAGCTCTAGCGCGTTGTAACCAGTTCCGTCAGCAGTGATCACTTGTTGCAGGGCGTAGGTGACATTGCTGACGATGTCGGCCTCGAAGGCGCGATCGGACTTGACCCTGTGCTCGAACCGAACACCGCTGGCATCTTCTACCTTCTCGATGAGATACCACGACGTGTGCTCGCCGAGCGCGGCGAAGGTGCCGTAGGCCTCGGCCATCTCCACCGGCGACACCGAGGCACTGCCGAGGACTACCGAGGGGAAGGGCTTGTCGAGACCTGGTGAGGACGCAGGCACCCCCGCGTCCACGGCGCTGTCGATGACTTGTTGAATTCCGTCGGTCTGGGTGTCTCCCATCTTTATCGCCATGTCCATGTAGGCCGTATTGACGGATTCTTTGGTGGCAGTAGTCAGGCTGATAGTGCCGAGGGATTCTCCAGCGTTCTCGCCCTGGTTCTCGATGGTCTCGCCGTTGGGAAGGTAGTAGGGCGAGTTGCCGTTGAAGCTGTCCTGCAACGTGAAGCCAGACTCCAGCCCTGCAGCCAGGGCAAAGGGCTTGAACGCTGAGCCTGGCGGCACCGGGCTCGTGGCGAAGTTGACCTGAGCTTGCCGATTTTCGCCCAAGAAGTCCTCGCCGCCGATCATCGCTCTGAGCGCACCCGTCCCCGGCTCGATCGAGGCCAAAGCCACATGCAGCTCCGCCTTGTTCTGCGGGGGGACCGTGTTGGCGGCCTTACCGGCGGCGTGCTGCGCATCCCGGTCCAACGTGGTGACGACGCGGAGCCCGCCGCCGCTGATCTCTTCTTCGCTGAACTCCGCGAGGAGCTGGTTCTTGATCAGGGTCATGAGGTGTCCGCGCTGCCCGCCATAGGTGCTCTGCTCCTCGACATCGGGGAACTTTGGCAGCTTGCCCTCGAACTCGGCGGCCTGGGCCTGATCGAGACGACCGAGCTCGACCATCCCAGCGAGCACGTAGTCGTAGCGCTCGAGCAGCCGCTGCCGGTTGTCCTTGTCGACAGCGGGATCGAAGTTGCCAGGCGAGTTGATGACCGAGGCGAGCACCGCGCTCTCCGGCACGGTCAGGTCCTTGGCGTCCTTGTCGAAGTACGCCTGTGCCGCTGCCTGGACGCCGTAGGCGCCGCGACCGTAGAAGATGGTATTGAGATAGCCCTCGAGAATCTCGTCTTTGCTGAGGGCATTTTGCACCTTGACGGCGAGGAACGCCTCCTTGATCTTACGTTTCCAGGTGCGCTCCTGAGAGAGGTACAAGATCTTGACGTACTGCTGCGTGATGGTCGACGCCCCTTGCTGGGACTCCGACCGAAGATTGTTCCAGGCGGCGCGAACAATGCCCTTAGGGTCGAGTCCCTGGTTGGTCTCGAACGAGCGGTCCTCTGCCGAGATGACCGCATCACGCATGTAGGGCGGTACGTCTTCGAGAGGGATGCTGTCGCGGTTCTGCAAGGCGAACTCACCGAGGACGGTCTTGCCGTCGGAGTAGTAGACGGTCGTCTTCTCCGCCTGGAAGTCCTTGTTGGGATCAGGCAGATCGATGGACTGATAGGTGACGTAGATCGCGATGGCTGCGGCGACGGCCCCGACCAAACCGAGGATGGCGCCCCATTTGAAGGTCTTCTTGGCGGCGTGGCGGGCCTTCGCCCAACCGGACAGGTCACGCAGTTTCGTCTGGCCGCCCTTGCCCGAGCCACTCCGGGCAGGCTTGACAGAGCCGTCGCTCGACGGCGGTCGTGTGCTACTCACGAACTCACTTCTTTTGCTCAGTCGTCGTCTTCGACGGTGCGCCGGCGACGCGGAGGTGTACGGGGGTTACCGTCGCCCACGACATACGACTCGACGAGGTGGTTCCAGCCGCACCCTTGGCACACCTCGAGCACATAGATCCTGATCTCGCCATGTTCGTGCGCCATCGCCTCGATCTCGTCAATCGACTTGATCCGCCCCGAGAACTGACCGAGCTCGTTGCCGAACACATAGCGGAGGTGACGCAGCTCCGGCTTTCGACATACCGGACACGCAGTGGGGGCAGGCTCGCCATGGTGCTTGGCAGCGCGCAACGTATAGGGGTCGGCGTCGCAGACGTCGTCCATGTAGGTGGCGCCCCCATTGAAGAGGCTCGACAACGTCGCGCGTCGCTGGAGCGAGTAATCGATAACGGAGCGCTGAGACCACATGATGGCTTAGAGGATACGGGCAAATTCGGCGGCTTTCCAGCGAGTAGATATATCGCTACGATACGTTGGCGTGATAGTGTTGCCCGATAGGTTCCCCCGATACGTTCGGGGGATACTTCACTTACCTTCCCCCCCGAAAGGGAGCGCCCCTATGGCCAAGCGTGCCGCGGCTCTCGAGTTGGCGGTGCTCGGCCTGCTCCACGGGGCGCCGATGCACGGCTATGAGCTGCGCAAACGCGTCACCGCACTCTTCGGCTGGGGGCGTGTGCTGTCCTACGGCTCCCTCTATCCGTTGCTCAAACAGATGCTGCGAGATGGCCTGATCGTCGAGGACACCTCCGACGTCGAGGCTGTGCGGTCGGTGAGTGGCGCACACAACGCATCGACGCGCGTCGCCCGCGCCGGCCGACGCGGCAAGATCGTCTACAAGCTGACCGCCGCGGGCAAAGACCGCTTCGCTGAGCTCGTCTCCTCATCCGGTCCCAGCGCGTGGGACGACGACAACTTCGGGGTGCGCTTCGCCTTCTTCGGAGCCACGGCGACAGAGATCCGGCTCCGCATCCTCGAAGGGCGCCGCAACCGACTCGAGGAGCGCCTCGAGGGTATGCGTATGTCGCTCAGCCGCTCGGCAGGCAATGACTCCTACACCTCGGAGCTGCAACGCCACGAACTGGAGTCCGTCGAGCGAGAAGTTCACTGGCTGACGCAGCTGATCGACAACGAGCGGGCTCATCGTTCGCCGGTGACGCGGCCGAACACCGGGCCGACGGCGAACGCCATCCGAGAAGAAACTCTTACCCATCGCGGCGACGCACCCGCGCCGACTGCGACCAACCCAGAATGAGGAGAGCCGAATGAGCTCGGTACGTGTAGCCATTATCGGCGTGGGCAACTGCGCGACGTCGCTGATCCAAGGCGTCCATTATTACCGCGACGCCGACCCAGTGGGCGACGTCCCCGGGTTGATGCACGTGAAATTCGGCCCATATCACGTCAGCGACGTCGAGTTCGTCGCTGCCTTCGACGTCGACGCCAAAAAGGTCGGCTTCGACCTCGCTGATGCGACGAACGCCAGCGAGAACAACACCATCAAGATCATCGACATCCCGCCGACCGGTGTAACCGTGCAGCGCGGACCCACACTCGACGGCCTCGGCAAGTACTACCGCGAAACGATCGAAGAGAGCGACACCGAGCCGGCCGATGTCGTGCAGACGTTAAAGGACACCAAAGCCGATGTGCTCGTGTCCTATCTGCCCGTGGGCTCCGAAGAGGCCGACAAGTTTTACGCCCAGTGCGCGATCGACGCCGGTGTCGCCTTCGTCAACGCGCTGCCTGTTTTCATCGCGTCCGACCCCGTCTGGGCAAAGAAATTCGAGGATGCCGGTGTCCCGATCATCGGCGATGACATCAAGTCACAGGTGGGCGCCACAATCACCCACCGGGTGATGGCCAAGCTCTTCGAAGACCGCGGCGTGGTGCTCGACCGCACCTATCAGCTCAACGTCGGCGGCAACATGGACTTTAAGAACATGCTCGAGCGGGACCGGCTGGAGTCCAAGAAGATCTCCAAGACCCAGGCCGTCACCAGCAACCTTCAGCACGACCTGGGTGCCCGCAACGTCCACATTGGCCCGAGCGACTACGTTCAGTGGCTCGACGACCGCAAGTGGGCCTACGTGCGCCTCGAGGGTCGCGCCTTCGGTGACGTGCCGATCAGCCTCGAATACAAGCTAGAGGTGTGGGACTCGCCCAACTCGGCCGGCATCATCATCGACGCGATCCGCGCGGCCAAGATCGCCAAAGACCGCGGTATCGGTGGAGCGCTGCTGGCCGCGTCGTCATACCTGATGAAGTCCCCACCCATGCAGCGTCCAGACGACGAGGGTCGGGCGTCGGTCGAGGCCTTCATCCGTGGAGAAGTCGAACGCTGACCGCCCGGTGCTGGGCGGAGCCGACGCCCGGAGCTAGCGGACGTGTGGAGTGTCGCCGTGCCACTTCGGCGAAATGACGTCCGCTGTCTTTGATCGTTCGTTGCTGCGTGTCGTAGTCGACTCTGACGATGCCGAAGCGCTGCGAATAGCCGAACGACCATTCGAAGTTGTCGAGCAGGGACCAGGCGAAGTAGCCCCGCACATCCACACCGGCGTCGGTCGCCGCAGCCACGGCGGCCAGGTGTCCTCTGAGGTAGGCGACTCGCTCGGGATCGTGCACCTGTCCGTCGGGTGAGACCACGTCGGGCCAGGCGGACCCGTTCTCGGTGATGTAGAGCGGTAGGTCGCCGTAGTCGCGTTTGATTCGAAGCAACAGCGACGTGAAGGCGTCAGTGTCCTGCTCCCACCCCATTCCGGTCAGTGGCTCCCGCGGCGGCAAGGCCAGGTAGCCGGAGTACACCTTGTCTTCGGGCGTAGCCCCTGTTGTCTCCTCTGTTGTCTGCCCGGGCGCGACGCGGGTCGGCGAGTAGTAGTTCACCCCGAGCAGGTCGAGCGGCCTCGATATCTGCGCCAGGTCGCCTTCGCGGACCCAGTCGAACCCGCCTCCGCCCTCGGCAGCTGCGGCGATGAGGTCAGCCGGATAGGAACCGCGCAGTACCGGGTCGAGGAACAGCCGGTTGGCGAGGCCGTCGACCCGCTCGACCGCGGCGAGCAGTGGCTCGTCGCCTATGCGGTCGCGCGCTGGGGTGGTGATGACGCCGGACTCGTCGTCCGTGCGGATGTGCGTCAGGTTGAGCACGATGCCGACGCGGACATCCGCAGCTGTGGGTTGTGGCGCCTTGGCGGCAGACGCCCGGATCACGTCGACGGCCAAGCCGTGTCCGAGCAGGAGATGATGTACGGCGAGCAGCGCGCTTCGCGCATCCGTTCGGCCGGGGGCGTGCACACCTTCCAGATAGCCGAGGTACGACGAGCACCAGGGCTCATTGAGAGTCAGCCAGGTTCGAACGCGGTCTCCCAACCGGTCGACCACGACTCCCGCGTAGTCCGCGAACCGGTAGGCGGTGTCGCGAGCCGGCCAGCCGCCCTCGTCTTCGAGCACCTGCGGCAGGTCCCAGTGGTAGAGCGTTGTATACGGCGCGATGCCGGCCGCCAACAGCTCGTCGACCAGCCGGTCGTAGAAGTCCAACCCACGCGGTTCGAGGGTGCGGCCGTCAGGCTGAATCCGCGGCCAGGCGACGGAGAACCGGTAGGCATCGAGGCCAAGCTCCGTCAGCATCGCGATGTCTTGGGGGTAGCGGTGGTAGTGGTCGCAGGCGACGGCCCCCGTGTCGCCTCCCAGCACCTTGCCGGGTGTTTCGCTGAACGTGTCCCAGATGGACCGGCCGCGGCCATCCACCTCGGTCGCTCCCTCGATCTGATAGCTCGCAGTCGCCGCTCCCCAGCTGAAACCAGCGGGGAACTTCAGGGCATCGAGCTGCGCGTCAGCGCTCATGGCGTCTCCTTTTCAGTGGCGCCACCATAGGCGCCACGATGCTCAGCATGCCGGGCGAACTGTGGCGTATCAGTGGAGCGGTTAGGCGGAGGCCAGGGCGGCCTCGGTGAGGGAGCCCCAAACGCGAAGGCGAGAGAGGCCGCCGTCGGGATAGACGTCGAGGCGCACATGGGTTGCGGGGTGGTCGAGGTCAGCCGGCGACAAGAATCGGTGTCGCGTGTCGGGCTGGCTGCGCGTCTTGGTCACCACGTCAAACCACTGTGCTTGCGGACCCGGTGTGGCCTCGGGCGAGTGGCAGGCACCGAGCTGGACCCAGCCGGGCGCGTTGCCGACGAAGTAGGACGTGTCGATCTCGACGTGTTCGATCAGACCCTCGCCGGCCAAGGAGAACACCGCGAAGTCGTTGCCGTCTGCGCGACGACGAGCGTTCTCCCAACCCTCTCCCATGTTCCTCGCCCGGCCCGGGAGGATCAGGTTGGCGGGCGAGGAGTAGAACTCGTCGGAGCAGCCGACCAGACCTCCGCCGTTCTCCAGCGCGACCAGGTCGATCGTTCCTCTCATGAACCGCGGGTCGGGCCGGGGCGCTCCATGCACGCGCAGGCGCGCCACTCCGCCGTCGGGATGGATCGACAACCGCACGTGAGTCC
Organism: Nocardioidaceae bacterium; assembly: GCA_013696065.1. GTDB lineage: Bacteria > Actinomycetota > Actinomycetes > Propionibacteriales > Nocardioidaceae > JACCZJ01. The sequence goes on along the minus strand of JACCZJ010000377.1, from coordinate 3,951 downwards.
AACGCTCGCCACTCTCGACGGCATACGTGTTGGCCGAATCACCCTCAGCGGCGGCTTTGCCGACGATCGTCGTCCACTCCGTCCTTTCGAGCTCGACAGGCGAGGGGTAGCCCTCGACGGCCGCTGCCTCGACGGAAATGAAGGGTGGGTAGTTGCCGGTGAACCAGGCTGTGTCGACGATCACGCCGTGCACGATGCCTGGCACCCCGAGGCGCACGATCGCCCAGTCATGTCCCGGCTCGCGGCGGCGGCGAGTCTCCCAGCCGTCATACACCTTGCCCTTGAGACCGAATTCGTGGGCCGAGTGCACCGGCGGCTCGGGCTTGATCAGGTTCTCGCGTTCGGCGAACAGCTCGTCGTTTGCCGAGACCACACTAGCGGCCAGCTGGCGTGAGGCGAGGTCGGGCCAAACCGTGAATTCCGGTGGCACCTCCAGGGCGCGATGTGGCATCAGGCTTCTCCTCGGCTGAGCAGGCGTCCAGTGCGCTCGACATCAACGCCTGCCTGGGGGTGGACACGTCGGCCCCGCAACCAGGTTTGGCGCACCACCCCAGACAGGCTACGACCGGCATACGGGGTGAGGGGGTTCTTGTGGTGCAACTGATGAGCGTCGACAACGAAGGTGGCGTCAGGGGCGAACACGGCGAAGTCAGCGTGGTATCCCACCGCGACTCGTCCCTTGCCGCGCACCGCCGCGACCTCAGCGGGACGGGTCGCCATCCATCGCGCCACGCGAGTCAGGTCGTGGCCGCGTGCACGAGCGTCTGTCCATATCAGTGACAGGCCGAGTTGCAGTGATGAGATGCCTCCCCAGGCGCCGTCGAAGTCGCCCTGGTCGAGGAGCTTGAGGTCGGGCGTCGATGGCGAATGGTCGGACACGATGCAATCGATCACCCCGTCGCTGAGGCCTTGCCACAGCCGTTCACGGTTGTCCGCATCCCGGATGGGCGGGCAGCATTTGAACAGCGTCTCACCGTCACCGATGTCGTCGGAGGTCACGGTGAGGTAGTGCGGGCACGTCTCCACCGACACCCGCACCCCATTGCGTATGGCGTCGCGGATCGAGTCGAGTGCGTTGCCGCTGGACAAGTGCAGGATGTGCACGCCGGCTTGGTGTTGGGCCGCCAGTTCGAGGACGGTCTCGACGGCTGCGATCTCCGCCGAGGCCGGCCGGGAGGCGAGGAAGTCGGCATACCGTGGTCCGTTGCTGCGAGGAGCCTGCTGGAGCACCCGGGCGTCCTCGGCGTGGACGATCAGCAATGCACCCAAAGCGGCGACCTCAGCCAACGCGGCGTCGAGCTGATCGGTGTCAAGCGCAGGGAACTCCTCGACACCGCTGTCGGCGAGGAAACACTTGAAGCCGAAGACACCAGCCTTGTGGAGCCGGTGCAACGAGCCCAGGCTGCTCGGCACGGCACCTCCCCAGAACCCCACGTCAATATGGCGTTTGCCTTCGGTCGCCTGGCGCTTGACCGCGAGCGCCTCGACGTCGATCGTCGGTGGAATCGAGTTCAGCGGCATATCGAGGATCGTGGTGACGCCGCCCGCGGCGGCCGCGCGCGTGGCTGAGTCGAAGCCTTCCCACTGGCTGCGGCCGGGCTCGTTGACGTGCACATGAGTGTCGACGAGACCCGGCAACAAGACCTCGTCGGCGGCCAGCTCGACAACCCGGGTTGTGCCAGCGGCCGCCTCCCCTGCGCCATCCCACGCCTGGACCGACACGATGACGCCATCGCGCACGGCGACCTCGACAGGAGCGATCCGGTCGTCCACGACGCAGCGCCCCCGCACGAGGAGGTCGGCTGCCGGTGAGGGCGTCACGCGGACAGCTGCTCTCTCGTGAGCTGGACGGCAAGCTCCTCCAGCAGTCGGCCGGCTTCGGACATACAGCGTCGGGGATCTGGCTCGATGTCGAGCAAGGCGTAGACGGCTTTGAATCCCACGCCGGCCAGATCTGCGGCCGCCAGCGAACAACGACCTGCGACCGCGACGACGGGTACGCCATGGCGGCCAGCGGCGTTCCTCACGCCGACCGGCACCTTGCCCCGCAAGGTCTGGGCATCGATCGAGCCCTCGCCGGTCACGACCAGATCCGCCCCGGCAACGGCGGCGTTGAATCCCACCATGTCGAGCACCAAGGCGATGCCGGGCTGGAGCCGAGCACGCAACGCAGCCATCGCGCCGTAGGCCGTGCCGCCCGCGGCTCCCGCGCCAGGCACCCCGGCTTGGTCGAGACCTCCGGCTGGCCCGATGCCTGCAGCTTCGAGCATCGCGGAGAACCGCCGCAGTCCAGCCTCCAGCTGGTCGACGTCGCTGGGGGAAGCTCCCTTCTGGGGGCCGAAGATGGCGGCTGCACCATCGCGTCCGAGCAGCGAGTTGTCGACGTCGCAGGCCACGATCACCTCGACGTCATGCACCCGCGGATGCAGCCCCGCCAGGTCCACCGAGGCAAGCGCCGTCAGTGCTGCCCCGCCGGGCGGCAGGTGATGGCGTTGATCGTCGTACAAGCCGACTCCGAGAGCCTGCAGCATCCCAGCCCCGCCGTCGGTGCTCGCGCTGCCTCCCAACGCCAACACGAGTCGGCGGACTCCCTGGTCGAGTGCATGGGCGATGACGGTCCCGAGGCCGAACGTCGTGGCGGTGAGCGGTTGGCGATCAGCTTCGTCGATCGCATCCAGCCCGCAGATCTGGGCCAGCTCGACGAGCGCTGTCTGGTCGTCGACGGCGTATGCCGCGTGCACCGGCTGACCATTCGCCCCGGTCGAGTCGAGGTACACCCCCCGCCACCCTGCCGCGAGCGCCGCGTCAACGGTTCCCTCGCCGCCGTCGGCGATAGGGACACTGACGACCAAGGCATCGGGGAACACGCGCAGCACGCCTCGCTCGACTGCCTCGCACACCTCGCGTGCTGTCAGCGAACCGCGGAACTTGTCGGGCGCCACGACCACCTTGACCACCTCGATCACGTGTCCGCGGTCGAGGCCGCCATAGCGTCCCTGACTGCGGACAAGTCGGCGCGCCGGGCAGTCACGTCGTCGAGTATGGCGAACCCGACGCCCGCCTGCGACTGCACTTCGTCGAGAGTCACGGCACCGCAGTGCACGCCACGGCGTACGAATGCCGCCAACGCCTGAGCTGTGGCCGGCTCGTCCATGACTGCGCCGCCGCCGTGCCCGGACAGATAGATGCGCAGCCGCCGCAGCACCTCGGCCAGGCCCTCGCGGAAGAAGAGGTACGTCGCCAGATAGCGCGTCGGAAGTTGCGCCGGATGCAGATCCCAACCCTGGAAGTAGCCGCGCTCGAGATGGCGGCGCACCAGTCGCGCGTGCAAGGCCCAGGCCTGGTGTACGGCCGCCTCGTCACCCACGGGAACGATGTTGGTGGACCCGTCGGACAGCCGCGCCCGGGTCCCGGTGGCGGCCAGCGCCATCACCGCCTTCGCGTGGTCGGCGGCTGGGTGTTCCATCGACTGGTAGGCAGCGGCGATTCCCAGCGCCGCGGTGTAGTCGTAGGTGCCGAAGTGCAACCCGCTGCAGCGACCGTCAGCCTCCTCCAGCCACCGAGCTACCGAAGCCGTGCCGTCTGCACCCAAGATCGCCTGCGGCGTCTCGACCTGGATCTCGAAGTGCAGGCGGCGAGTCTCGAGCCCATAGGCCCGCTCGAGCCGGGTGCAAGCCTCGACCATACCCGTGACCTGCTCTGTGGTGGTTACTTTTGGCAGCGTGACGACGAAGCCGGCGGGCAGCGGCCCGACCGCGAGAGCGCTGCCCAGCGCGAGGTCCAGCGTCCGCAGCCCCCGGGCCCGGCTCGCCGCCTCAAACGACTTGCAACGCACTCCCCAAAATGGCGGAGCCGACCCCCGGAGACCAGCTTGGGCGATCGCAGTGACGGCGCCGACCACGTCGGCGTCCTCGGTCTCGTCTCCCCGGTCGCCGTAGCCGTCCTCGAGGT
>JACCZJ010000331.1 GCA_013696065.1 Nocardioidaceae bacterium | reverse complement strand
GGCTTCTGGGTGATGCCGATGTGGCCAGTTGGCTGCTCATGACGCAGGCGCAAGCCCGTGCTGGCGGCGAGATAGGTCGTGGTCACGTCGTGTTCGACGTAGCCGTAGAGCAGCTGCTGACTGGCGTTCGCGCGACCAAACGCGTCACCGAGGCGCTCCGCGAAATGGGTGAACGCGTCGATCCCGGTGTTGGCCGCCGGCTCGTCGAAGTCACCGTGGGCCGTGCCGTCGACGAGACGGGCGGCGTCGGTGGCGGGCGAGGCGGCACGCGCTGCCCGGTCGGCGGCAGCCACCAGCATCGCCATTTGACTGGTGGTGGTCGCCGACCTCGTCAGGACCCCTGCGGCAGCGCCCCGCGAGTCATCGACCACGGAGATCACTGTCACGTGCACCTGCGTCATCACGCCGTTGGTGGTGAGTGTGTTGTTAGCCCAACGCAGGTTGGCGGTCGAGGAGTGTCTGAGGAGCACCACGCACTCGTCCGCGGTGGTGGTGTCGAGGGCAGTATCGATCAGCGCTTGCGGAGTTGGCATGTCAGCGCCCGCCCTCCGCTGCGGTATTGAGCACTTTGATCTGTCTGAAGAGCGCCGACGGACAACCATGGCTCACCGCCGCGACTTGGCCTGGTTGTGCCTTCCCGCAGTTGAACGCGCCACCGAGCACCCACGTCTGTGGACCCCCTACCGCCTCCATCGAGCCCCAAAAGTCAGTGGTGGTCGCCTGGTAGGCCACATCGCGCACCTGACCCCGGACCTCGCCATCTGAAATCTCGTAGAAGCGCTGACCGGTGAACTGAAAGTTGTAGCGCTGCATGTCGATGCTCCACGACTTGTCGCCGACGATGAAGAGACCGCGCTCGACTTGAGAGATCAGATCGGCGGTGGAGACGTCGTCAGAGGCAGGCTTGATGGAGACGTTGGCCATCCGCTGGATGGGCACATGGCTCGCGGAGTCGGCGAAAGCGCAGCCGTTTGACCGCCCCCATCCCATCAGATGCGCCATCCGACGGTCGGTCTGGTAGCCGACGAGCACCCCATCTTTGATGATGTCCCACTCTTGGGTGGCCACCCCGTCATCGTCATAGCCGATGGTGGACAAACCGTGGGGGGTCGTCCGGTCCCCGGTGACATTGAGTTGAGGCGACCCATACTGCAGCGACCCCAGTCCTTCCACCATGGCAAAGGATGTGCCAGCGTAGTTGGCTTCGTAACCGAGGGCGCGATCGAGCTCTGTGGCGTGGCCGATGCTCTCGTGGATGGTGAGCCACAGGTTTGAGGGGTCGATCACCAGGTCGTAGCTGCCAGCCTCGACCGAAGGTGCGCGGAGCTTCTCGCCGAGCAGGTCGGGCAAAGCTGAGAGTTCAGCGTCCCAGTTGTGATGTTGCCCAGTGAGGTATTCCCAGCCGCGACCCGTCGGGGGAGCGAGGGTCCGCATCGAGTCGAAGACGCCGCTCTGCGCGTCGCCACCGAAGACCTCGAGGATGGGGTGGATCCGCACCCGTTGCTGGGTTGTGGTTGTGCCATGAGAGTCGGCGTAGAACTTGTTCTCGCGGATCTGCTCCGCGAAGGTGGAGACATGGTCGACGGCAGATGCCGACAGCAATCGGGCACTCCACTGACTCAGGAGATCCACCTTGTCGGCGACGGATACGTCGAAAGGGTCCTGCTCGTAGGACGACACCCAGGTAGCGTCGCGGTAGACGGGCTCGTCGGCCAGGGCTATCCGCTCGAGTGAAATCGGCTTGGCCACCATGGCGACTCGTACCGCCTGCTCGGTCACGCGGATCACTTCGTCCACCGTGAGGCCGTTGCCGGAGGCGAAGCCCCAGGTGCCGTCGATGACCACCCGAACGGCGAAGCCGAGATCGTCGCCCTCGGAGGCGTCTAACAGTTCACCATCCCTCAACGTGAGAAATTGGGAACGCAGACGCTCGAGCCTGAAGTCGGCATGCTCGGCATGGAAGTCCCGGGCCCGTTCCAATGCGGCGTCGGCGAGCTTGGTGAGGGGGAGAGCGAGGAATTCAGAATCAACGGGAGAGCTCGACACCATGGCGCGCAGCCTAACAAGCGAGGTCGTGGTTGCTCATGGAATTCTCACTTGGGAGCCGTGTGGAGTGCGCACTATCTCGACCTGGGTGGGGACGCGCATCTTGAGGTCGTGGAGGTGGCTGACCAGGCCGACGCATCGCCCCCCGGAGCGCAGTGAGTCGATCTCGTCCATCACCTCGTCGAGCGTCTCGGGGTCCAGACTGCCGAAGCCCTCGTCGACGAAGAGAGTGCTGAGCTCGTTGCCACCGATCTCGTCTCTGACCAGGTCGGCGAGGCCCAACGCGAGGGTCAGGCTCACATAGAAAGTCTCACCACCCGACAAGGTGGCCGGGTCACGGCTCTGGCCCGTGTAGCTGTCAAGCACCATCAGGCCGAGACCGCCACGGGCGTCGCCCACCCCACGGTTCATCGTGTGCTGGAGCTGGTAGCGGCCGCTGCATACGCCCGCCAACCGCACGTTCGCTGCGTTGACCACTTGTTGCAGACGCGCGCCCAGCACGTAGTGCGACAAGGTGGTCTTGGACGAGTTGGCGACCGATGTCCCGGCGCACATGGTGGACAGCTCCAAGGCGATGTCCCTTGCGCGTAGCAGTGGTTGCCAGTCCTCGAGAGCGGTCTCGTAGCGTGCCGTCAGGGCTTCCAGTCGTTCATGAGAGTGGGCGATCCTCGATGCCGTCGAAGCTGCCTCAAGGTGCCGCTCCGCCCATGTCTGGACCGATTGCTCAAGCGGCACCAGGTTGACGGCTGCGGCGTGGCTCGCCTCGACCAGGGCGGGATCAGCGAGAATTTTCGACGCTGCCGCTGCCTCGTCGTGGTTGGCCCGGTTGAGGGCTTCGGCATTGGCCATCTCCGCGGCGGTCATAGCCGCTTCGTGGAGCGCGCCGACGTCGGCGAAGCCTTGATCGGCGAGCGCGGCGCCGAGTCGCCGATCGAGCTCGACCAGTGCTTGCTGCAGCTGCTCTCGAATCTCCAATGCCGACACGAGGCGGTCACACTCGTGGGCTTGCGCCGTCAGCTCATCGAGCTTGGAATCAGCCCGGTCGTGGACGTCAAGTTCCCGAGCCAGGGCCAATCTGCGAGCCGCTGCCAATGCGGACCATTCCAAGCGCCTCGCAGCCAGAATGCCGATCTGCTGGTCGATTTCGACGAGTTTCGACTTGAGTGCGTCGAATTGATCGTGCGTCTGGTCGTGGAGACTCAGTGCTGCGTCGAATGAGGCTGCTGCCGCACGGGTCCGCTCGAGCTCTGTCGTGGCCATCTCTTGTCGGGCCACGGCATCGCTGACGGTGAGACCGCCTGCCAGCGCCTCGGCGGTTGCGAGTCGAGTGGCCACCGCTTCACGGCTGGAACGCAGCTCCACCAGGATCTGGTCGGAGTGGTTGAGGACACCAAGTGCTGCACTCTCGTCGCCCGCATCGACGTGGTCGTCGCGGGGACCGGCGGGGGACGGGTGGCTGCTGCTGCCACAGACCGGGCAGTCGTCGCCTTCGCTCAGCTGACCAGCAAGCTCCGCAGCAATACCGGCAAGGCGGCGCTCACGCAGGTCGAGCCATTCGGTGCGGAGAGCAAGGGTTCGCCTTGTTGCCTTGAGCTCCCTGGCCCGTAGCTTGGCCAGGTTGATCTGTAAGGCAGCGGCTTCGAGGGCTGCCTGATGTGTGCGGGCGGCCTCCGATGCCCGTCTGGCGGCGGCATCGAGGTCTTGCCTCGCTCGTTCAGCCCGCTGGACCTCGACTTTCAGCTGCTCCAAGACGGCGGGGACCTCCTCGAGCGTGGCCTGGGCCGCTGACCGCTCCGCGCCCAACTGTGCTGCCTCGTCAGCCGCGGCGGCCAGTCCGGCGTTGAGCTCGTCGAGCTCTGTTTCGAGCGGCAGCAGCGCTTCCACGCGAGCCGCGGATCTACGTAGCTGGTCTGCGTGGGTTGCCACCGGCCCCAGCTGGAGGCTTTCGGGTGGCTGTTGAGCGAACAGACGGCATCCCTGCTGAGCGACGTCGACCTCCTCGGCGACCTGCTGCGCTTTGGCTTGAGCTTCGACCACCAGGTCACGGTGAGGACCGCAAAGTTTTGCTGCCTGTGCCCGCTCCAGCTGGCGTTCGCGACCGACCACCTCGTCGCGGGTTGTAACGAGAGTCAGGAGTCGGCGTCGCGCGTCAGCATGGCGAGTTTGTCGCTCCAGAAGTGCCTTGGCCTCGTCGAGGGCATGTTGGCGCGCCTTGAGCTGTCGACTCACGGAGTCAAGACGTCGATATGCGGCGCTGTCTGCTGCACAGGTCTGTTCGCACCCGGTCCGGAGGGATACCTGTGCTGCGGTGAAGTCTGCTGGGCTGAAGTCTGCCGCGGTGAAGTCGGCTGTCGGCTCGGACAGCGCTCCACCCTGCGTGCTGAGCACAGGAGGTGACACGGACGCTCCGACGTCAGTCACCACCTCGTGGGCGCGTGCCAACAGCTCTACGAGAACGGCCCGCTGGGTGTGGCACTCCAGCTCGCGTGAGCGGCGCTGGTCGCTAAGCCACTTTTCTATCTGGTGGAAGCGGCGGGTCTCGAACAACGACTCCAAGACGTCGTGGCGCTCTTTGGCGCCGGCCCGCAGGAAGGTCTGGAATTGTCCTTGCGGCAGCATCACCACCTGGCAGAACTGGTCCCGGTTCATCCCCAGGATGCGACTGACCAGATGCCCGACCTCGTCGACGCGGCTGGTCAACGCAACCCAAGCGCCGTCGATGAATTCTTCTGCTGAGGCCCTGGCGAATTGGTCGACGTAGCCCTGCTTTGCTCGACTGGACGGGCGCTGCCAGGCGGGACTGCGGCGCAGCCGGAAAAGGCGGCCTTTGAGCGTGACGTCGAGCGTGACAGACGGCTGCACCGAGGCCGCAGCGTGTTGACTCTTGAGTTCTTTGGCGGTCCCGCGGGCCCCCGGAACGGTGCCGAAGAGCCCGAAACAGATCGCGTCGAGGATGCTGGTCTTGCCGGCGCCGGTATGGCCGGTGAGCAGGAATAGCCCGGCGTCATACAGGGGTTCGAAATCGATGACCACGGTGGCGGCGAAGGGGCCAAAGGCCGTCACCTCAAGTCGATGGACCCTCATGAGGCCGCATCCTCCTGGACGCGGCAGGCATCGCACGCGTCACTCATCAACGCGGCCTCCTCATCGCCGAGTGGCGACCCACGAACGTCGGTGAAGAAGTTGGCGACCACCTCAGCGTCACTTCGACCCACAACCTTGTCGCTGAGCTGTGTGGCCGGATCATTGCACGAGGGGGAGGGCTCGAACTTGAGGACGAGCGCGTGGGGGAACCGCGTCCGCAGGCGGTCCATGGGGATCTTCGGTCGGCAACGGTCGGTGAGCGTGGCCTGGACCCATGACCGCTCCGCGAAGGCGAAGCGGTCCTGGGTCAACAGATCGTCGAGGGTGCCGCTCACCGAGGCGAGCGGTCGGGGGACCGGGGCCGTCACGAACTCCACATGGGACAAACCGTCGGCCCCCAACTCGACCAGCCAACTGCCCTTGACATGGCGGCCCTCGCTGAAGGAGTAGGCAAGCGGGGAGCCGGAGTATCGGACGTGCTCGGTCAGGGTATGGCGGCCATGCAGATGGCCGAGAGCGGCGTAGTCGACTCCGGAGAACGTGGCCAGCCCGACGCTGGACACCCCGCCGACTGAGATGTCGCGCTCACTGTCGCAAGGGGCGGCGCCCACCACGAACGCATGCGCCATCACCACTGACCGGGTCGACTTGGCGCGGCCGGCGAGATCGACATGAACTCGGCGCATCGCCTCCCCGAGCACCACTTGGTGGCTGCGGCCTTCGAGCTGCCACGACTCTCGGACGAGGTCTGGCTCGAGGTAGGGCACACCGTAGATGGCCACCTCGCCGTACGCGTCCGAAACGATGACGGGGGAGCCGACAGAACTCGGGTGCGTGCGCAGGTGAATGCCCGCCATATCGATCAGGTCCGAAGCGAATCCCAGGCGCGAGGCTGAGTCGTGGTTGCCGCTCGTGATGACCACCCTCACGCGCGCGGACAGGAGCCGGCGCAAAGCCTCGCTGGCGAGCTCCACGGCGTCGACGGCAGGCAGCGCGCGATCGTAGATGTCACCGCTCACCACCACCGCGTCGACTCGCTCCGCGACAGCCGTCTCCACCAGGTGGTCGATGAACTGGCTCTGCGCGCCGAGCAGCCCCTCGGAGTGGAAGGACCGTCCGAGATGCCAGTCGGAGGTATGGAGCAACCGCATGCAACAGACGCTAGATTGCACCGCCGACAAAACCGGGGGTCACACGCCGCGGATGCGCTCCGGATGGCTGTAGATCACAAACCGGTTGCCGCGGGTGAAGCCGCATAGGGTGATCCCTGCCCGGT
>JACCZJ010000313.1 GCA_013696065.1 Nocardioidaceae bacterium | reverse complement strand
GCCCGAGGCATCTCCGCCGTCTCCCGCTCCACCCGAGCCAGCACCTCGTCCTGCCGCGAATGACTCGCCAGGTACTCCAACGCCTCAGGACTGAAGATCGTCTTCGCTCCTCGGACCATGGGCCGAGACGCTATCGAAGCGAGATCAGCAGACGACGATCAGGTGGAACGGAAGGTCGGTCGGAGCGCCGCCGGAGTTGCGCGTGCGGACGAGTACGCCCTTCCCAGTCGTCGACGTCACGATTTCCCCAGCTTGGGGGTCGTCTGGTGTTGTGCCGGACACTCTGGACAGCGAAGCGACGGCGTAGCACGCTCGAAGGTCCCGCTTGAAGTCGATGTCGTAGACGCCTGTCGCTGGGTCGTGTGAGCCATCCGCTCCACCAAGGCTGCCAACAACCCCACCTCCAGCGTTTACGGCAGCCGTTAGCGGTGCGATCGGAGGACCGACGGGTCCCGCCGGACCGGCGGGACCCTGCCGACCTTGAAGTGAGCGTCTTGCCACAACCGAGATGTCCTGCAATTTGATCGAGCGACTCTTGAGCTGCTTTGAACGCACGGCGTCCTTGCGCAACTCGGATGAACCGACCGAATTCGGGCGGATCTGCTTGGGACCGACACTGTTCCGCGGCAGGGCGGTCACGGCGTAAGAGGTGCCTCCGAGCGCAACGAATAGGGCGGCAGTGGCGATGACGTTCGAGTAGCTCAGGTGCGCTCGTGCCCTCCTCATGCAGAAGCACCATACGTTGGGGACACTCAGAGTTGCGCGCTCACAGACCGCGGACCAGCACTTTCACGGAATGCGAGACGCCAGTCTCGTACGGGAAACTCGCCTCGCGTGGCACGAGGGCCCGAAATCTGTATCGGACGACGCCTCGCGTCGCGCTGAATCGGTACGGCAGCCGCCACCGGCCGTCTGCCCTGCTAGCGCGCGGGGTGGCAAACGTCGACCACCGCCCACGCGTGTACACCTGGAGGTGGATCAACTTGCCGGTTTCCGCTGTCTGGCGACCCTTCAACCGGCCAGAGAACCGGATCTCCTCCCCATTGACGACGCGTCGGTCGGTCACCTTCAGCGAGGTCACCGCTCGGACTCGCAGGTCAACCTCCGTTGAGCGCGCTTGAATCGTGGCAGTGCCCGGATAGCGGAACCGCAGCAGACGACTCGGCCCTCGCAATGCCTTGAATCGGAAGCTCCCAGCTAGCGAAGTTCGGATCAGGCCGATGCGTCGCCATGGTGCGGACCGGAGCTTGGTTTGCTCCCATACCTCGACCTCAGCCTCGGCCAGCGGATTTGCGCCAGGCGTTGTAAGCCGCCCCCTTAGTGGGATCGTCCGCCCGTACCGCGCTCGTGGCCGGACGATGAGCACCGTGCGGTATTGGCGCTTGCCGTTGGCGCCTCTGGCCCGGACCCGGGTGGGCCTACCGACAGCCAGCCTCGTGCTGATCCGCAGCGGAAGTTTGCGAAGGGCAGGTTGGCCGTCCTTCTGACTCTGCGTCGATCGCTCGTTGGCGGCCATGTCCGTAGCGCGTGCGCGGAGCTCGTACTCGCCCTTTGGCAGTGCCTCGTCGTCTAGCAACGCTGAGAAGCCGTCGTCTCCTAGTGTGGTGGGCAGCGACCGCCACGCCTCGTCGCCTCGTCGCCGCGCCTCTATCTGACCGGTCGCAATGCCGGACGTGGTGTCCTCGGCGAGGACTCGCACACGAGTGGGATCCGAGTCGCGCGGCACGGCGAACCCAAGCGTTGGCGGAGTGTCATCGAAGCGAAGCCCCCTGACGGACACGGACCGTTCGGGATCTGCATTGCCGGCCTCGTCTTCAAGCCACAGCGAAAGGTTCCAGTCGCCGGGCCGGGGCACGCGCAGGTCTGTCAGTGCGGTGAGATCGTGGCCGTTGCGGCTTCCGTATTCACACCCCTCCGGTTCGGCCGCGCTATTGGCAGAGGGACAAACGGCATAGCGCGCCTTCACGATCGGCGAGGCGTCTTGAGGGGGGTTACGCCACCGCAGCTTGTAGAGATTCTGCGCGCGCCAGCCGTTTTGGCCGACCAGCTCGACTTCGATGGGCTGAGCGGGCGCGCTGCGGTCGATCAGGACGTCTCGCATTGTTTCGCTGGGGTTCCAGGCGCCGTCGAAGGCCTTGATAAGCACCGTGTGACCTCCGTCGCCACCGAACATGTCCGCCGAGAGCGCGAACGCGCCAGTGAGGTCGTCACAAGGTCGCGGAGCAGCGTCGGAGCATCGCCCAGCATGTCGTCCGCGAAGCTGCCCGTCCACGAAGACCTCCACCGCTCGGATCCCGGTGGAGTCCCAGGCCGAGTAGTGCACGTCCTGGTTGCTGTTGCGCCAACCACCAGCCGTGACCGAGCCGCCGGTGATCGAGACTCCAGGCGGCACGGTGTCCTCGACCGTGACGATCACGTCGCGCATCGTCATGAGGCCGTCCAGGTTCCATCGTGGGCAGCCTCCGAAGTCGCCGCATGTGACCTGCGCCATGAGCTGGGGTGTGTGCATCCACACGTCGGTCCACCAGTACTGGCCCCACGTGGTGCAGGCGTTGCCGCACCAGATCCAGCGCGGGCTGCTGTCGACGAGGCCGGCGTACCAACCGCGGAACGAGGACTGGTTGACGTTTGCGCGGAAGCGTGCGACGTGGGTTCCCGGTGGTGCGGTGAAGACGTGGCGGGCTCCTGCGCCGTAGGGCGCTCGGCTGCCGTCGTTGGCCCCGCTCATCCGGGTGACGATCCCTTCGCCAGGGCAAGCGGTGTAGGCGGTGGCGTATGGGCCGGGCACGTCGGCGGCCCAGGAGTAGTTGCCGATCCAGCCGCCTCCTGGCGTCGAGTAACAGGCCTTGACGTCGTAGAACCCCGCTGACGCCGGGGTGGCGGTGGCGAAGAACAGCGCTGGAATCGCGAGGCCCAACAGGCGCTTCATCGGTCGCTTCCTCCTCATGGTGCGAACTCTCCGCCGCCGGTTGCCGGGGCTGGATCGGGGGTCGGGTCGGCTGCGGGGGCTGATTGCTCGAGCGAGAACTCGGCAACGGCTTCGGGTGGCGCCTGCGCGATCGGTGGGGACTCGTGCGAGGAGGGGCCGGTGCTCTGGCTCGGGTCGTGCGAGCGCTTTCGCGGAAGCGCTCGCTGCCGGCGGGCCGGCTGCGGCTTCGGCGTCGGCGGAGGTGTCGCGGTCGGTGTGGCGATCACCTCGCTCGCTCGCGTGGAGGCGGTGATCCGGGCGGGTGCACGCCGCCTCCGCGCGGGCGCCTTCGCGCGTGGCTTCGGCGTGGGCCCGGCCTCCTCGTGCAGGATCCAGCCGGGGGCCTTGACGACTCCCGTGGCGACGCAGAGCGCCCCCGCTCCGG
>JACCZJ010000308.1 GCA_013696065.1 Nocardioidaceae bacterium | reverse complement strand
CACCTCCACATCCTCGATCGGATCGTGGCTGACGCTCAGTCGCGGCGGTGCAGCAGCCACGATTCTGCGGAGAGTTTGGCTCGCTGCGCTACCCCTAGACGTCATGAGAATCCGGGCCGTGGACTTGAAAGGTGCGAGAATCGGGGCGTGGATGGAGACCTGCGCTCGCGGATGGAGGTGTTCCAGCGCTGCATCGAGGAGCGTGACAAAGACTTGGCCGGCGAGGTTCTCGATGCCGACTACACCCTCCAGTTGGTCCAACCAGTCGGTGCCGAGGTGACGCGCGACAAATGGCTCGCAATGCTTCCGGATTACGTCGTTCACGATTACCGGGTCGACACGGAGATCGTCAATGAGGATGGCGACTGCGCCATCACTCTGCAGCGCGCCAGCATGAGGGCAACGGTGCTGGGCGAGGACCGCAGCGGCGTCTTCATCATCACGGACGTCTGGCGGAAGCGGGACGGGCAGTGGCGCATCTGGCGGCGCCACTCCACGCCGCTCTCCGCAGCCGCGCTGCCGGACGGCTGACGCTGCACTGATGGCCGGAACGCGCAGCGAGGAGTCGCCGGCCGACGTCAAGTTCACGAACCTTGAACAGCCGTTGTTCGACGGCGCCGGTGTCACGAAACGGATCCTGGTGGAGTACCTGGACAGCGTGAGCGATCGGATCATCTCCGAGCTCCGCGACCGGCCGCTATCGGTGATCCGGGTGACGCGGGGCCAAGCGCCGTTCATGCAGAAGAACGTCCCGAAGTACACGCCGGAATGGGTAGCCACGGTTCCTCTGTGGGCGGAGGCGTCGAGGCGAACCGTTGACTACGCGCTGTGCAACGACCGCCGGACGCTCCTCTGGTTCGCCAACCAGCGGGCCATCGAGTACCACCCCACATTGGCCCGGATCGACCGGCTCGATCGCCCGACCCACCTGGTGCTCGACCTCGACCCACCGAGCGCCGCCGGGTTCGCCGCGGCTGTCGCCGCCGCGCATCTTGTCCGTCAGGCGCTCGCCGAAGTCGGCTTGGCGGGGGCCGTCAAGACCAGTGGAGCGAAGGGGGTGCACGTCTTCGTACCGATCGATTCCGAGTCGACGATGGAGGACGCCGCGGCGGCCACGCGGGCAATTGCCAGGCGCGCCGAGCGCCTCGACCCGCAGGCGGCCACTACCGCGTTCCTCAAAGCGGACCGCGAGGGCAAGGTGTTCGTCGACTCCACCCGCACGGGTGGGGCCACGGTCGTTGCCGCCTACAGCCCGCGTGCCCGTCCAGGCGTGCCGGTGTCGTTCCCGATCGCCTGGGACAAGCTCGACGACGTGGTGCCGGCCGATTTCACAATCGTCACCGCGGCCCAACAGTTGGCCGACCGGGATCCGTGGACCGAGGCGATGCCTGCCCCCCAGCAGATCCCTACCGACCTCGTCGTCGAGGGTCGCGAGATTCCCATCGCGCGTGTCGCCGCCATGCACGAGGGCAAGCGGCGTGCCCGCTCCCGCCGCGACGGCAGGAAGTAGGGGGTCGTGCCACTAGGCATCCCCGCCGTCCACTGACGTCTCGCCATGCCACTCATAGTTCCACAGTGCCCGATAGTTCACCGAAGAGTCAGTCGAGCTCGCTCTCGAGGTACTTGCCGCGCTCGACGAGGAAGGTCTTCACCGTTTCGAATTCCGATTCGGTGTCGGTCGTCGTGGCGAGGGTCGGACGCGCCGCGATGGCCGCTGAGAGCGTCGCCTTGAGTTCATCGAGCCGTTTGACCAGAGCGCCCTCGGTCAACACCTGTTCGGTCAGCTCAGTCATCGCCTCGTCGTAAAGCGCCCGGAACTCCGGCGTCTGCACGAACCGCTCGACGAGACGGTTGTTCAGTGGGCCGGAGTCCGCGACCATGTCGTCACCGTCCTGCTGTCCGCCGGCCGGGAGGTCGAAGCCGGCGCCGCCCATGCAGTCCTCGAAGGCGGCGGATTCCTCTTCGTCGATCTCGAACGAACCGACCTCCCCTGGTGCCGGCGCTGTGTCTGCGCCGATCGTGACCGTGTCGCCGCCGTGGGCCGGCCCGCCCATGCCGCCCGGAGCGAGCGGCTCCGGCGGGGCGGTCGCAGATCCGCCGAGGCTGAGGTTGAAGTCCCAAGCCAGCGGGATGATTCGCCCTCCAACCGCGTCGTAGTAGAGGTAGTAGTTGCCGCCGGGGCCTGTGCCGATCGAGTCCCAATTCTGAAGGATGTTGTTCAGCGCGAGCATGCGCGCCAGCTCCTGTACGTCGAAGCGTTCGGGAAGTTCCTCCGCGAACTCCTTGTCCGAAGCCTCCGCGACGAACCGGATGAGCTCGATCAGGTGCTGCTTGTCGAACCGCTTCCGGCCCGTCACCTGATCGAAGCCGTCGTAATCACTCGGGTCATCACCGTTGTAGCTGAAGTCCTGCGACTGCATGGCCGTCGCCTTGTACAGCGCACCGTCGCCGTTCGGGAAGACGAGGTCGACGTACGTCTGGTCAGGATTCTGGGTGACGTTGTACAGCTGCTCGGGCTCATCGTTGATCGACAGGCCGGCCATGGCCGTGCGGGGCACCGGCAGACCGGCGGTGCTGTACGCCGCGGCGGTCAAAGTCTCGGCGATCGAAGTACCCACGCCGCCGGCCCGCAGGGCCAGCTCGTTGATGCCCTGGTAGCGCTGGCCCTGGACGTACTCGTCGAAGATCACGAGGTAAGGAGTTGCATTGGGGGCCGCCGGCTGGGCCACGTCGGCCGCACCGGCCACGACGAGCTCGCCGTCTCCCTGCGGCTCCGCCAGATCGAAGCCCTTTTCCGCCATGCACTTGGCGAGGTCATCAGGAGGTCCGCCTCCCCTCCCGCCTTCGCCGTGGGCTCCATCAGGGCCGATGATCACTGCTCCATCTGCGGCGCCGGCGCCGCCACCGAGCATGCCCAAGCTGCTGTTGCCCTTGAGGCGGATTCCAACACGCTCGATGCGCACGCCGTCGATCGTGATGATGGCCGGCACGACGATCTTTTCCCCCTCGTTGCGGTAGGCGTCGAGGAGGCGCTTGTTGTCCTCAGCCTCGATCTCGAGCTCGATGGTGTGGACCATGCCGTCGTCGAAAAGTTCGACGTCGCCACCGATGTTGGTTGTCGTCTCGCGTTGGGGCAGGGTGGCGAGATCGCTGACGTAAGGGATGACTCGGAAGGATCCGCCGACCACGAGCAGAGTGCCTGTGGCCGCCGCGAGCGCGACGGGCAGCTTCCAGTTCCGGCGCCAGCGCAACGTGGGTCGCCATCTCACAGATCACTCGAGTCGTAGCCGGTGATCAAGCTGACCCGCTGGTTGCCGTTGACCTCCTGTACGTCGCCCAGCACCGCCTGCAGCGTGGAGCCGGTCTTCAGTCGCACGGCATACACCAGTTCGGTGAGGAGCCCGGAGCGCGTCGAGTCGACGGAGACGAGGGAAGCCTCCGTCGTGTGCCGTAGGAGCACGTCGTCGAGCGCCGTCTCCCACGCCGTGCCCGAAGGGACTTGGACTTTGAGCACGAGCGTGCCGCCGCGCTGGGAGAACAGGTCGAAGCGCTCCATGACGAGCATGGCCAGGCAGATCACGACAGTCGCGACCGCCGCAAGGACGTAGAAGCGCGTGCCGGTGGCCATGCCAATGGCCATGGCAAAGAAGATGTAGCCGACGTCTCGTGTCTCCTTGACCGCGTTGCGGAACCGCACGATCGACAGCGCGCCGACGAGAGAGAAGGCACGCGCCAGGTTCGAGCCGACGACGAGCATCACGACGGAGACGATCATCCCCATCATCACGAGTGTCTGGACGTAGCTCTGTGTGTACGACGCCCCGCGATGGGTCTTGCGATAGACCAATCCGATGGTGGACGTGAGAACCAACGCCAGTGTCATCGACAGTGTGATGTCGGCCACCGAGTAGGTGCCGGAAAGGTCCTCGAAGTTGAAGATCGCGTCGAGCCCTTCGGCGGCGATGGTGGAAATGCTCATGATGTGGTTCTCCTGGGACCGTGAATGCTGGTGGGTGGGGCGAGGCGCGCCCGCTCGATGGCGCGGGCGTATTTGCTGAGGCGGATGAGCTGAAGCCCGTGCCGGGCCACGAGCCCAGACGGGAATTTGGCGGGGTCGACGCGTTGTGCCTGGTAGTTGGCTCGGGTTGGGGGCGTGTTGTACTACATCGGGTTTGGTGAGCGTGGTGGGGAGGGGGTTAGCGGAGTTGAGCGTGGTCCCAGTCGGTGGTGTCGACGTGGAGGGCGGCGA
>JACCZJ010000278.1 GCA_013696065.1 Nocardioidaceae bacterium | reverse complement strand
GCATGCAGGTGCGCGAACCCAAGGGTGGGCGGCTCCTTTGGTTCCAACGCCCTGGCTGCCAGCGCTGCGAACTCGTCGAGGCCGATCGAGATCAAGACGTCGGGCAGTACGTCGGCGAACCGGGCGTCGAGGCCCACGGAGCGAGGAGTATGCCGAGCCTCGTCAGCCATTCGCTGTTCGAGGACAGCCGCGACCTGCTTGAAAGCCCGATACTGCAAAAGCCTGGCGAACAGCAAGTCACGCGCCTCCAGCAGGGCCAGGTCTTCCTCGCTCTCGACCTCTCCCTTCGGCAACAGTCTGACGATCTTGAGATCCAGCAGGGTCGCCGCAACCACGAGAAACTGGGTCGTCTGTTCGAGCTCCCAGCCCGCTCCCACTGTCTTGATATGGGCGATGAAATCGTCGGTGACTTGCGACAACGCCACCTCAGTGATGTCGAGCTGATGCTGGGAGATCAGCCTGAGCAGCAGATCGAAGGGGCCGTCGAAGTTGTCCAGATGGACGGCGAAAATCCCGTCAGTCGAAGCGGTGTCGGTGGCCACCTCGTCAATGATGTCGCTCACTGCTCACGCAGGCGTCGCACCAACGCACTGTCATCCCCGTCGGTGTCGACCCCTTCGAGCGCGAGGTGGATCGCCTCTCTGACGATTCGACCCCGGTCGACCGCCAGTCCGTACTGCCTGCGAAGAGCCAGCCGGGTGTCTTCGAGATCGATCAGCTCATCAGCCGTGACGTAGATGGTGATCTTCTCATCGTGGCGGGTGCGGCCACTCGGTGCGCGTTTCTTGATGCCGGCGGTGGCGCCGGGCGCCATCTCTTGTGTTGTCGTCGAGGTCGCAGTGAGGTCGGCTACCCCGCTCTCGCGTGCTGCCTCCACCTCCGTGCTGGGCGGTGCGGAGCGGCGGACCAGGCTGCCATCCCTGGGTCGGAAAAGCTCATCGGCACCAGGCAGTCTTACGCGTCTGGACACCGAGCCAGCACCTCCTTGGCGAGGTCACGGTAAGCGTCTGCTCCCGCTGAGCCGCTGGCGTATGACGACAAGGGCTCGCCCACGACAGTCGCTTCAGAGAACTTGACTGTGCGCCGGATCACGGTGTGGAAGACCGCGTCACCCCAACCCTCGACCAAGGTGTGGAGCACCTCTCGGCTGTGCAGGGTCCGGCCGTCATACATCGTGCCGAGCAGGCCGACGATCTGCAGCTTGGGGTTCAGCCTTTCCTGCACCTTCAAGATCGTGCTATGGAGCAGTGCGACCCCGCGAAGAGCGAAGTATTCGCACTCAAGGGGGATGATGACCCCTGCAGCTGCGGCCAAGGCGTTGACTGTAAGCAGACCCAACGACGGCTGGCAGTCGATCAAGATCACGTCATATCTCTCGACGGCGGGTGCGAGGGCGCGTGCCAACGCCTGCTCCCGAGCGACCTCATTCATCAGCTGCATCTCAGCGCCAGCGAAGTCGATGTTGGAGGGGATGAGGTGGAGCCGTGGAATACCGGTCTCCATCACCACCTCGTCCAGCTCGACGTTGGGCTCCATCATGATGTGATAGATCGTCGTGTCGAGGTCATTGGGGTTGATCCCCAGCCCGACGGTCAACGATGCCTGCGGGTCGAAGTCGACGACGAGGACTTTGCGGCCCAGCTCGGCAAGGGACGCTCCGAGGTTGATGGCGGTCGTGGTCTTGCCCACTCCTCCCTTCTGGTTGCACATCGCGATGATGACGGCGTCACCGTGCTGGGTGCGCGGCTTCGGCTCCGGTAGTCGCGGGCGAGGCCTTCCAGTCGCGCCGAGTGCCGCCTCCCGCGACTCCTCCACCGAGTAGGCGACGTGATCCACCGACGGCGCGGCGTCCACCGAGTAGGCGGCGTCATCCGCCAACGGCGCGTCCTCCGAGTACTCCAGGACCTCCTCGGTTGGCTCAAGCACCGTGGGCTCGGACGCTGTCGGGGTATCGAAGTCAGGCGCTGGTAAGAGGGCCTCTATCCGCTGCTCGGTCACGTCGGGTGCCTCTCGTCTGTTTGTCTATGCATCTACATTTCACTCCCTGGCGGGGAACTCTAGAGCCCGGTTGGGGCTCGGACAAGCACTTTGCGACGTGCTCGCGTTACCCACAGCGAGCTGTGCACAAGGTGCCGCTCGCGTGCACAGGCTCGGCCCGGCTGGGGACCAAATCTGTGGATCAATGCAGGGCGCGCGGGTGCGCCGTGGCATAAACCTCGCGCAGTTTATCGACCGTGACCAGGGTGTAGATCTGGGTCGTCGTCACCGATGCGTGCCCGAGCAGCTCCTGGACGACACGGACATCAGCCCCGCCATCGAGGAGGTGGGTGGCAAAGGAGTGTCGCAGGGTGTGGGGCGAGACCGGCGAGTTGATACCTGCCCGCTGGGCGGCCTTCCCGAGAACTGCCCAGGCTGACTGTCGGGATAGTCGGCCACCCCGCGCGTTCAGGAACACCGCCGCGATTTCTTTGCCGCCCGCGGCGAGCTGCGGGCGCACGTGCAGGAGATAGCGCTCGCAGGCTGCATGCGCATACGAGCCGACTGGCACGATCCGAGACTTGCCGCCCTTGCCGTTGAGGCGCACCACCGACTCCGCTAGGTCGAGGTCATCGAGGTCGAGGCTCACCGCCTCGGAGATACGCGCCCCGACGCCATACAGGAGTTCGAGCAGTGCCCGATCTCGCAGTGCCAAGGCTGTGCCGGCTCCGCCGGACGCCTCCAGAATCGCCTCGACGTCACTCAGCGGCAAAGCCTTGGGCAGCCTCTTTGCTTGCCCCGGGGGCTTGACGGTCGCCGCGGGGTTGTCGACCGCCAGTTGTTCGCGCACCGCGAACTTGTGGAAGCCGCGCACCGCAACGACCGTCCTGGCCGCGCTGGCGGCGCTCAGCGCGCCATGGTCGTCGTCACCTTCCCTCAGCGAGACAAGGAAGTCGGTGACGTCCGAAGTCCCTACCGCCGCGACGTCCTGGATCCCCCGCGCGGCCAGAAACGATGCATAGCGCCGCAGGTCACGCCGGTATGACGACAAGGTGTTGCCTGCCAGACCCCGCTCGATCAGCAGATGGTCGAGATACGTTCGGATGGCTCTGGCCACACCCGTCTCAGCGCTCAGGCGAGCACCTCGGCAAGGCTGCGATACGAGAGCCCGTGAGCCTCCGCAACGGGAGCGTAGGTGAGCTCGCCAGCATGAGTGTTCAAACCCAGAGCCAGGGCTGGGTCGTCGCGAAGTGCCTGCTGCCATCCCTTGTCGGCGACGGCGACCGCGTAGGGCAGAGTGACGTTCGTCAACGCGTACGTCGAGGTGTGCGGCACAGCTCCCGGCATATTCGCGACGCAGTAGAAGACCGAGTTGTGCACCTGATAGGTCGGGTCATCGTGAGTTGTGGGACGGGAGTCTTCGAAGCAACCCCCTTGGTCGATGGAGATGTCGACCAGCACGGACCCCGGTTTCATGCGTGAGACCAGATCGTTGGAGATGAGCATCGGCGCCTTCGCGCCTGGCACCAGCACGGCGCCGATCACGAGGTCGGCGTCGATCACGGCTCGTTCGACCTCATAGCTGTTGGACACCACGGTTTGGAGGTGTCCCTGATAGATGCGGTCGGCTTGGCGCAGAACGTCGATGTTGCGATCAAGCACCAAGACCTCAGCCTGCATACCGAGCGCGATGGCCGCCGCGTTCATACCCGACACACCAGCGCCGATCACGACCACCTTGGCGGCATACACGCCGGACACGCCACCCATCAAGACCCCCCTGCCACCGCCCTGTCGCATCAAGTGGTAGGCACCGCACTGCGGAGCCAACCGGCCGGCCACCTCACTCATCGGTGCCAGCAACGGGAGTGCCCGATCGGGAGTCTGCACGGTCTCGTAGGCAATGGAGGTGACCCGGTGCTCGAGCAAAGCATCGGTGCACGCGCGGGAGGCGGCGAGGTGGAGGTAGGTGAACAGCGTCTGACCCTCGTGCAGGCGTGAGTACTCCTCGGCGATCGGCTCCTTGACTTTTAAGATCAGGTCGCTGGTTCCCCATACATCGTCGGCCGTGGGCAGGATTTTGGCCCCTGCAGCAGCGAACTCTGCGTCGGTGATGGAGGACCCACGGCCGGCCCCGGCTTGCACATAGACCTCGTGCCCGCGGGTATGGAGCTCATGGATGCCGGCTGGGGTGATCGCCACGCGGTATTCGTTGTTCTTCACTTCTTGCGGTACGCCGACCTTCATGGCCCTCACTCGTCTACAGGCGGTCGCTGGGTGGGCTTGCTCCCTGGCAACCTACTCCATGAAACCTGACGCTGACTGACCAACCTGCGGATACCGTTGCGAGACGCGCCGGAGGTCAGTGGTTTGCGTTGCGTCTCGCGTAGAGCGCAAGTGATCCCGCTATAGTCAGCCCGTTCTGAACAAGACCGGCCAAGACTGCCTCGACCACTGCCTCCACGTCGACCCACTCGCGGGTGAGAGACGCCTCTTCGTGCTCGGCGACGAAGTCGGCGGGCAGGGCCGACTCCGTCAGATCTTCGGCCAAAAAGATGTGAATGATCTCCTCGCTGCTTCCTGCGCTCGGCTGGTACGTGATCAACGGACTCCATCTGGCCGCCTCGAGCAGGCCTTCCTCACGCAGCTCACGCCGAGCGGCCTCAAGGGGTGGCTCCCCCTCGACATCGAGCACACCAGCGGGAATCTCCACCATGCGTTTCTTCGCAGCGTGGCGATACTGCTGGATCACCAGCATCTGACCCTCGTCGTTCACCGCCACGACGGCCGCGGCTCCCGGATGGGTGACTAGTTCCCGATCGAACGGCCCTTCGCCCGCAGTGGTCGATTCGAGGGTGTCGCGGCGAACGCCGAGCAGCGACCCGGCAAAGACCATCTCAGAGGACTGGACCGACCAGACTTCATCGATGTCTTCCAGCCCGGTCACCCGTCGGCCTCAGCCGGCGCCCATCGGCGATCGCTGTCGCCGACCGGCAATCTCAGCTCGCGCTGCCGATCGAGCGCGGCCGCCACCAATCCGCTGAACAACGGGTGCGGTCTGGTGGGGCGGGACCGCAACTCGGGGTGAGCTTGGGTGGCGACGTAATAAGGGTGCACGCCCGGCTCCAGTTCGACGAACTCGATCAGTTGACTGTCGGGCGACAACCCTGAAAAGACCAAGCCGGCCGCCTCGAGATCACCACGGAACATATTGTTGACCTCATAACGGTGGCGGTGCCGCTCTTCGACCCGGTCGACGCCGTATGTCTTGGCCACCACGGAGCCCGCTTTGAGGTCCGCCGGATACAACCCGAGCCGCATGGTTCCGCCCAGGTCACCCTGCCCGTCGACGATGTCGAGCTGCTCAGCCATGGTGGCGATGACGGGCTGCGGAGATGTGCTGTCGAACTCGGTGGAGCCCGCCTCTTCCAGCCCGGCGACATTGCGTGCAAACTCGATCACCATGCATTGCAGGCCGAGACACAGACCAAGAGTGGGGATGCGCTGCTCGCGGGCGTAGCGCAAAGCGCCGATCTTTCCCTCGATGCCACGAACGCCGAAGCCACCGGGGACGCAGACAGCGTCGACGTCACCGAGATGCTTTGCCGCACCTTCGGGGGTCTGACACTCATCCGAGGCGATCCAGCGCAAATGCACACGCGCGGAGTTGTCGAACCCGCCGGCGCGCAGCGCTTCGGCCACGGACAGGTAAGCATCGGGCAGGTCGACATACTTGCCGACCAAGGCGACAGTGACCTCCTCGTCCGGATGGTGTACCCGCTGGAGCAGCTGGTCCCAGCGGGTCCAGTCGACATCCCGAAACGGCAGGTTCAGCCGGCGGACGACGTACGCGTCGAGACCCTCAGAGTGCAGCACCTTCGGGATGTCGTAGATGGAGGGCGCGTCGACCGCCGCCACGACGGCTTCCTCCTCGACGTCGCACATCAGCGAGATCTTGCGCTTGACACTCTCCGGGATCTCGCGGTCGGCGCGGCAGACGATAGCGTCGGGAGTGATACCGATCGATCGCAAGGCCGCCACAGAGTGCTGGGTCGGCTTTGTCTTGAGCTCCCCCGAGGGACCGATGTAGGGAAT
>JACCZJ010000298.1 GCA_013696065.1 Nocardioidaceae bacterium | reverse complement strand
CCCTGAAGCCCGTGACCGCGCTGTCTTTACCGCCTTTGTCAGGGAGCTAGCCGCTGGCCTGCACGCCGACGGAAAACTGCTGTCGGTGACACTTCATCCCAAGACATCCGAGCCAGGCCCCCAGCCGAAGAACCAGGCCCAGGATTACGCCGCAATCGGCCTGGTCGCAGACGAGGTCAGGATCATGCTGTACGACTATCACTGGGACACCTCGGGTCCGGGAGCGCTGGCGCCTATCGACTGGGTTCCGTTCAGTGATGACCTGGGCCGCGACGCAAGTCCCGCGGCGCAAACTCCTGCTGGGTGTTGCCACCTATGGCTACGACTGGGTGGGCACGAGGGGGACGAGCCTCATGTGGACCGAAATCCTACACAGGGCTCGGGCCAACGACGCGACGGTCCGGTATAGCCAAAAGAAGCAGGCTCCGCACTTCGCCTATGTCGACGCTCGAGGACGCGAGCACATCGTGTGGTTCGAAAACGCTCGCAGCATTGCGGCCAAGCGATCGATCGTGCGCGAAATCGGTGTGAGTGGCATGCACTATTGGCGGCTCGGGGGCAAGACCCCGCGATCTGGTCAACGCGCTGACGAGTCGGCACAAGGGTTCAACGTCCATCTCCCTGCTGGTGAGACCAGCGTGACTGGCAGGTCAGGGGCGCCCGTCACGCAAGGGCGCAGCAGTGCTGCCTTGCCACGGGGGTATCACCAGCGCGGCGGCAACGCCGGCAATCAACAGTGCCGCCATGAAAATCGCGAAGACGTGGACCTGAAGTGACCCGCCGTTGTACATCGTGATCCCGACGCCCACTAAGGAGAGGGCTGCCATTACCAGGCCCACCGGGTACTGGCGTCGAAGCCCCGCGAGCACGAGGCCCACGGGCACGACATACCAGATGATGCTGGCGGTGCCGAGTGCGCTGATGTCGAGCATCACCGGGTCTGAACCCGGCAACGGCTCGATCAGGCGGGGGAAGAACATGACGACGCAGTGGAAGATCAATCCGGCCACGCCGACACCAAAGAGCGTTGCGTCAGCGGCCGTGAGCCGTGTCGCGACTCGGCGCACCGGAAGATTGGCGAATACCAGCCGAGCTCCGATGAGGAGAGCGACGACGATCCCCAGGCTGACTACGAAAGCGGCGGACACGACATCAGGCTACGGGCACCGAAGACTTGGACTGGCCACGTTGCTATCCGGTGACGAGGTTGTCCGGCCTCGAATCGGTGAGGCCTGCCAACTCCGTGGTGGTGGCGTGTCGACTCGCGAAGTACCCGAGGCAGGCGACGGCCACCGAGAGAAGGAGCGTGCGCGCTGGTATCGGCACGATCGCGACCACCGATCCGATCATGAGCAGCATGACGGTCCAGCGCGGGAAGACGTGGGTGCGCAGCGTGGCGGCCGCGAACAGCAGCCAGCCGAGCCCCATGATCAAGAACGAGACGACGAACCCGACCAGAACGGAGCCCGACGACTGGTCAGCGAGGTTGGGGGCTTGCTCGGCTAGATACGGCAGGACGAAGACGTAGGACCAGTAGGCGCCCGCACCGCACACAGTCCCGACGAGAGCGACAAGGAAAGCTACGATCCCGAACTGCCCTAACTCGCCGGATTGACGCACGAACAAGGCGACGAGCGCCACGAGCAAGGCGATGATGGAGCCAAAAGAGGCGAGGGTCGGCGCGTAGAAGGCTGCCGAACCAGCTGCTGCGGAAATGGTGCCCGAGCCCACAACGACAATGAACAAAATCAACGCGGCGACAGCGAGCACTGCCGCGACAAAGCCAGCGGGGGCAGCGAGACGCGCTAAGCGGGTGAGTGCCATGAGGGATGATCTTTCGGTGGGGTGGTCCTCCAGAGTGGCGGTCTTGCACCCGCGAAGTCCTCGGTCTGGCGCACGATCAGTGTCGTACCCGAAGATGATTGGCGGGTGCCGAATCATGCTGGAGGATGAGGCCGCGCCCCGGGCGGGAAGGGAGCGTAAAGCCGTGGCAGTTCGATCCCTGCGAGCCTCGATGGCGCTGGACCCGTTCGTCGTGGACGGGCTGGTCGCGGTGGCTCTGCTGCTCGGGGTCAGCGCGCAGGTCGGCGCAGGTGACATTGACGCGGAAACCACGCGGTACCTCCTTCTTGCGC
>JACCZJ010000277.1 GCA_013696065.1 Nocardioidaceae bacterium | reverse complement strand
AGTTGAAGGTTAGAGAAAGGTCAACTTCTTCGTGAGATCAAACCTAGGACAAAGCTCCGACAGCGAGCAACCGACACGCCCGAACACTTCACCGGAACTGCGGCACACGAGCGATCAGGGAGAGAAGGCGGCGACGATCAATCGGCAGTCTGCGTCGTGGGCTGTTGAGGCACGCTCACGTCGATGGTGTCCGCCTTGGTCTCGGCGAGCAGAATTTCCAATACTTGAGCTTTACGTTCAGAGTCAGCGCCACTGCCCCACATCACTTTCTTGGCACCATTCAGATGCAGTGTGATGGAGTCCATCGACGGCGCGTTGATGCTCTTGACTTCCGCCAGCAGACCCGGCGCCAAGATGCCCATGACGGCCGCGACCTCGGCCCGGGCATCACGACCCCCCTGCCTCGCCACCTCGACGACGGGCACCTGAGTGGGGAGATCCTTTCGATCGGTTGAATCCGCGAAGAGCACGCCCTCCTGGTCCATCGCCCACCAGCGTTCGCCGTCTCGCACCACGGCGAGCGCCTCTCGCTCAGTGACGGAGATGCGCACGGTGTCGGGCCAGGCACGATGAACAACCACTGTCGCCACCTCGGGGACCGCCGCGACTCTGTCATGGATCTCGTCGAGGTCGAGCCGCAGCAGCGGAGTTCGGCGGTCCACATCTGCCGCAGCCAGCACTTCGCGCTCGCTCAGTCGGCGCACGCCTAAGACGTCAACGGTCCCTGCCGCCAGGTGGGGGGACAACAGCAGCAGCCAGGCAATCACCGCCACCACTGCCACGAGAATCACTGCGATGATCCAGGGCCGCGAGCTTCTCAAACGGCGCTCCCACTGACGACGTGTGAAGCGAGAGTCGGGGGCGATCGACGTACTCATGCGTCGCGCACTTGAAGTACCGCGAGGATGTCAGCACCCAGCTCGGTCACGTCACCGGCTCCCAAGGTCAAGATGACGTCTCCGGGTTTCGCAAAGTCGACCACCCGCTGCACCGTTGCTTCGCGGTCGGGCTCGTAGGCGACATGGTCGCGCGGCAACGGGACCGCCGACGCGACAAGCCCGCCATCGACATCGGGGTCGCGATCCTCCCTGGCGGCATAGACCTCCATCACCACGACACGGTCCGCTCCACCGAGGGCAACCCCCATGCGCTCACCGAAGATCCGCGTCCGGCTCACCAGATGCGGCTGGAAGCAGACGACAAGCTTGCCGGCAGGCACGAGCGCCCGTGCCGCCTGGAGGTCGGCGGCGATCTCGACCGGGTGGTGGGCGTAGCTGTCGTACACCTCGACCCCCCCGCCGCGGCCTTTGTGCTCCATGCGACGGCCACTGCCCCGGAAGCTCGCAAGTCCCACCACGAGCTCGTCGAATCCGTAACCAAGCTCGAGACCGGCCGCGAGTGCGGCCAACGAATCCATCACATAGACAGCGCCGGGCACCTGCAGTGTCACTGTGCCCAGGCAACGAGTGCCAGTCCATACCTCGTATGCGGAGGTCGATCCCGCAAACGCCGCGCTGCGGATCTGGAGATCGGCCTGGTCGGACTCACCGACGCGGACGACCTTGAGGCTGCGCTTGTCCGCGAGATCTGCCAGGCGCGCGGCACCAGGATCGTCGACACAGCACACGGTGAAGCCGCCGGGGTCTATCCGATCGAGGAAGGCGTCGAACACCGCGACGTAGGCCTCGACCGTGCCGAAGTGATCCAGATGGTCAGCGTCGACGTTCGTCACCACGGCACCAGTGGGGGTGTAGGTGAGGATGGCCTCGTCGCTCTCGTCGCCTTCTGCCACAAAGATCGAACCGCTTCCCGCGGCGGCGTTGAGGCCGGTCGCGTTCAGGGTGGAGCCGATGGCATATGACGGCTCGGCGCCACAGGAGATCAGTGCCGTCGCGAGCATCGAGGTCGTGGTCGTCTTGCCGTGGGTGCCGGTCACGACAACCGCGATGCGACCTAGCAGCAGCGACTGCACAGCGGCCGAGCGTGGCCACACCCGCAGGCCCAGCTCACCAGCCCTCACCACCTCGGCGTTGTCCTCTCGCACCGCGGTGGAGACCACCACGGTGTCTGCACCTTCGACTTGGTCCGCGCGATGCCCCACGTGGCAGGGGATGCCGAGATCCCGCAGGGAGGCGAGCATTGCGGAGTCGTGGATGTCACTGCCAGACACGCTCAAGCCGCGGCCGACCATGATGCGAGCCAGGCCTGACAGGGCAGCGCCTCCGACGCCGACGAAATGAACACTGCCGAGTTCCTCCGCCGGCGGGATAATGTCTGGCACCTCGATGATCACTGCGCCGCCTCAACCACTGAGCTGCCTGACACGTCCTGACGCTGCCTCAACGGTCACTGGCCGGCGTCGATGATCATGGCGGCCAAAGCGTCGTCTGCGTCCCGAGGGATGAGGCCGCTGGACGCGCGCGACATCGCCACGAGTCGCGGCGTATCGGTGACCATCGCAGGCACGTGCTGGCGAACCCACTGCGGTGTGAACTCGCGATCCTCGACCAACATCGCACCGCCGGCCTCGACCACCGCCCGAGCGTTGAGCGCCTGTTCGCCGTTGCCTATCGGCAGTGGCACGAAAACCGCTGGCAACCCGAGCGACGCCGTCTCCGTCACCGAATTGGCCCCACACCGACCGATGGCTGCGTCGGCTGCCGCATAAGCCAATTCCATCCGGTCGACATAGGGCACGACGACATAGGGCGGATCGCCAACCCCCTTGTCCGAAGCGACATCGACGACGCCCTTCGGCCCACTGACGTGGAGCACCTGAACTCCTGCTGCGGCGAAGTCGGCCACGCAGGCCGCCACCGAATCGTTGATTCGTTTGGCTCCCTGAGACCCCCCCGTGACCAGCAACGTCGGAAGCTCCTGCTCGAGCCCGAAGTGGGCACGCGCCAAGGGCCGCAGCTCAGCGCGATCGAGGGTTGAAATCGATCTGCGGATCGGTAAGCCCACGTAGCGGGCGTGTTCCAGTTTGGTGTCAGGAAAGGATGTGGCCACGTGACGGGTACAAAATCTTGCTCCGAACCGATTCGCTATCCCGGGCAAGGCATTTCCCTCGTGTACGACGATCGGGACCCTCGCGCGACGCGCAGCCAGATACGCGGGGGTTGACACATAGCCACCGAAGCCGACCACCACATCGGGCCTGAACGAGTCGATGACGCGGCGCGTCGAAGTGACAGCGTCTCTCAAGCGAGACGGCACGCGCAGCAGCTCCGTCGATAGTCTTCGAGGAAGCGGCACAGGTGCGATGAGCTCGAGGCGGTAGCCCGCAGCCGGGATGACCCGGCTCTCGATGCCGCGTTCGGTGCCGAGACAGCAGATTTCGACATCGCGGACGCGTCGGCGTAACGCGTCAGCCGTGGCGATGAGGGGCGATGTGTGGCCGGCGGTACCGCCGCCAGCGAGGAGGACACGCACCGACTACCTGCTGTCCTGCGGTGCTGCATGTGCTGGTGGGGCGGCCGCGCGGCTCTGGGTGGGCTGGCTGCCGAAACCGAGCGAGGCGAACAGGCGGCGGGCGCCGACGCTGCGGCGCAGCCGGAGGGCTTCGGCCGCTCCGGGCTCGGTGCGCGCGATGGCTAGAAGCAGTCCCAGCGAGACCAGCGTGGGAAGTAAACCCGATCCCCCGTAGGAGATCAGCGGCAGGGGAATGCCGATGACGGGGAGCAAGCCGAGCACCATTCCGATGTTGATGACTGCCTGGCCCAACAGCCACACCACCACTCCGGCAGCGGCAAAACGGGCGAAGATGTCGGGCGTCCGCGAGGCGATACGGATGCCGGCATAGGCCAGCGTCACGAACAACCCCAGCACCACCAAGGTCCCGAACAGGCCGAACTCCTCACCGATAATGGCGAAGATGTAGTCGGTATGCGCCTCGGGAAGGGCTCCCCACTTCTGGCTGCTGGCTCCGATACCGCTCCCCCACCATCCGCCCGTTGCCAAGGCGAAGAAGCCGTGGCTTGCCTGCCAGCCACCATCGCCGAAATCGGCCATGGGGTCGACGAACCCGGTGAGCCGAGCCTTGCGCTCGTCGTCGGTTGCGGCCAAGGCAAACGCTGCCACGGCCGCGACGAGCGAGGCGCCGATGAACAGCCGGGCGGGGGCGCCGACAACCCACAACATGCCCAACACGATGGCGAGCAGGACCAGCGCCGTCCCGAGATCTCCCTGACCCACGACTGCGGCGACGACGAGCACGCTCACAGGGAGAACGGGGATGAAGAGGTGTCGCCAGTAGGCGAGCAGCTTCGTCTTGCGCGCGTAGACATCAGCGCACCACAACACCAACGCCAACTTGGCGAGCTCCGAAGGTTGCAACTGGAAGCCTCCACCAAGGGAAAGCCAGTTGCGGTTGCCGTTGACCTCGACACCGACACCGGGCAGGTACGTCGCCAAGATCAGCCCTAGGGAGACCAGCAGCGCCGGCCAGGTGAACAGGCGCACCAGGCGAAGCGGCAGACGGGATGCCACCCACGCGAGGGGGACTCCCAGCACGACCCAGACGGCTTGTCGAACGAAGATCGCATACGAGCTGTCATACAACCGCAGCGACAGCACACTCGACGAACTCAGCACCATCAAAAGGCCGAGAGCCAAGAGCAAAGCGGAGACCCCGAGCACCAAGTGGTAGGACATGAGCGGTTTGTCGAGGGCACGCTTGAGCGATGCCATGAAGCCGTCGGTGCCAGCCTCCCGCAGCTGCGTCTCGCTCGCTGTAGCCACCAACGCCCTTTCGTGTGCAGCCGTGAGGTCGTTGCCAACCAGGCTTTCTGTCAACGTTCGCCGAACTGCTCGACCGCGCTGACAAAAGCGTCACCCCGTGCCGAGTAGTTCTCGAACTGGTCGAAGGAGGCACAGGCGGGAGCCAGCAGCACGGTGTCACCCGGGCGGGCGAGGGAAGCTGCGGCTGTCACGACTCGCTCCATCACACCAGTGTCGATGTCGGGTACAGCGATGACGGGTACATCGGGCGCGTGTCGCGCCAGCGCTGCGGCGATGACCTCTTGATCGGCACCAAGCAACACCACCCCGCGGAGCCGTTCGGCTGTGGAGGCGACGAGATCGTCAAAAGATGCGCCCTTGGCGAGTCCTCCCGCGATCCACACGGTGGACGTGAATGCCCGCAGCGACGCCAACGCTGCATGGGGATTGGTCGCCTTGGAGTCATCGACGTAGGTGACACCGGCAACCACCGCCACGGTTTCTATGCGGTGTGCGTCGAGAGTGAACGACTGCAGCCCCCGAGAGACTGCCCCCGCAGTCACTCCATGCGCTCGGGCTAGAGCCGCTGCGGCAAGAGCGTTTGACACATTATGCGGCGCCCCGGTTGGGACGTCTTGCACACGAGCCAGCTCTGCGGCGTTGCGATCGCGACCCTCGATGAAGGCACGGTCTGCCAGCACATCGTCCACCACTCCCAGCATGCCTATGGTGGGGATGCCGAGGGTGAAGCCGATCGCTCGGCATCCCTCGACGACATCGGCCGCCTCGACAAGTCCTCGCGTGACAGCGTCCTCGACGTTGTAGACGCACGCCAGCTGTGTGTTCTCGTAGATCTTTGCCTTGGCTGCGGTGTAGAGGTCGAGCGCCCCGTGCCAAGACAGGTGGTCGGGCGCGACATTGAGCACGGCGGAGGCTTGTGCCGACAGGGAGTGGGTCCAATGCAGCTGCTGGGATGACATCTCTACCGCGATCACGTCATACGGGGTGGGATCCATGACGACTTCGCACATCGGCAGGCCGACGTTGCCAGCGGCCACTGCCCGCAGTCCGTCGGCACGTAGCATCGCTTCTAGCATCTGCACCGTCGTGGTCTTGCCGTTCGTGCCGGTCAAGCACAGCCACGGCGCGGTGTGCTCGGGATCGCGCAGGCGCCAGGCAAGCTCGACGTCGCCCCAGATGGGCACCGAGCGGGCGGCGGCCAGCTCGAAGACCTTCCCCGATGGCGGCCACCCTGGCGAGGTGACCAGCAGCTGAGTGTCGAGTGGAAGTGCCCCACTCGCACCCGAACCCAGTCTGACTTCGACTCCCAGAATCTCGAGCAGGGTGGCCTTGTCGGTCGCGCTCGCACTGAT
>JACCZJ010000283.1 GCA_013696065.1 Nocardioidaceae bacterium | reverse complement strand
CCTCGTCAGCGGGGGGTGACGCGCACGACCTCGTCAGCGGGGGGTGACGCGCACGGTCTTGTCAGCGGGGGGTGACGCGGACGATCTTGTCGGAGCCGCCCCCGTTGGCGGTGGTGATGAGCAGCGCGCCGCCGGCGGTCTGCACGACTGACCGCAGTCGCCCGAAGTCACCGTCGAGCTCGACCGGAGTCCTGGTCCAGACAAGCTTGTTGTCAGCATCGAAGCGCATGAACACCAGCTTCTCCGCTCCCAACGCACAGACCGCCAACGTGCCGCGGTAGCCGCCCCATTGCTTGCCACGCACCCAGGTGGCACCCGAGGTCGCGATGGTCGGGGAACCCGAACGCCACCGAGCGCCACGCTGGCGGCCGGGCAGAGAAAAGTCGGTCATCGGCACGGACTCGTTGTAGCCGGGCACGGGATTCCAGCCGTAGTTTCCGCCAGCGAGGAGGCGGTTAACTTCATCATCCCTGGCAGGCCCGTGCTCCACGGACCACATGCGGTCGCCCGGCCGGAAGGCGAGTCCTTGCACGTTGCGGTGCCCGTAGGTGTAGACGTAACGGCGGTCACGATCGGCGGCGCGTCGCCAGGGGTTCGTCGGCCAAGGCTTGCCATTGAAACGATTGAGCCTGAGCACTTTGCCATTCAGGCTGCCTCGATTCTGCGGGTTCGTACCAACCGTGGCGTCACCCGTGCCGACGTACATGGAACCTCGCGGGTCAAAGCGGATGCGGCACCCGCCATGCCTGCCGCTGTTGATGTCAATTCCCCTCACGAGAGGCTCGACCGGAGTGGCGTTACTTCTGGACCGGTTGAGTTCCCAGGCGATGACTCGCACCTCCGGCGTCCCGTTGGCGACGTAGCCGCTGCATGTGTAGAAGCGGCTGTTGCGCTGGACGTTGGGGTCTGCCGCGATTGACATCATCCCGGTCTCGCCCGATGCCCAGAAATGCGGCGGGGTGTCCGCGAGTATTTCCCGGCTACCGTTCGGCCGCCGGATCGTGATACGCAGGCGATCTCGTTCAGTGACCAGCCAGCTGCCCTTGGGTAAGACAGCGACATCCCACGGAATGTCGAGTCCCCTCATTGCCACGCGCGTCCTAAGCCCTGGCAGCGATTCGAGCGCCGCCCCGCTGGGCGGTTGGCTCAACGTTCGAGCTGTCATCGCCTGCTTCGACGACGGATTCGGATTGGCAACCGCACCATCGCTCAGATGCCACGCGCTGGCGACGATGACCATCGTGGTGATGACCGGGACAACCGGATTGCGAAGGCGACTGGAAAAAGTCAACAGGTTCACATCTTGAGTAAACCCTTCGCGCGGCAGCATGTCAGCAAAGTTCGCTAATCAACAGTGTCCCGTGCCAAGTCGACTCGGCTGCGGCTGGCGAACGTTGCTTTTGCTTCGGCGCGAGGCGGTCAGCCCCCACCCAACCGCGACCACAACTCGCCGCTGGTCGTTACCTCATCCGGTCGGACGGTTCATGAATGTGGCACTCTCGGCCGTCGGGGTCGGTGACGGTAAGCCCTCGGGCCGAAGTCCTCGCGGGATAACTCGGCGTCGAAGCCGCGACGTTGCAGGCGCCCGGCGATCTCGTCCACAGGCTCCGTGGTCTCAAACGTCAGATGTACGGGCGGCTGGGCCGGAAGGGAGTTGTTCTGCCACGCAAGGCGACAAAATCGTGCATGTGCACGAAAGTACGGCCAGCCAAGCCGTCCAGGGCCGAAGAATCGTTCACATGCACGAAAGTGCGGGCAGCCCAGTGGCTACGAGACCGTCACGGTAGGCGCGCCACCTGCTCGCGACATACCTAAGTCGTCGACCGGCTCACCCATCTCGTCTGCAAGTCGCATGGCCTCTTCGATGAGCGTCTCGACAATCATCGACTCGGGCACGGTCTTGATCACCTCGCCCTTGACGAAGATTTGCCCCTTGCCGTTGCCCGAAGCCACCCCCAGGTCGGCCTCCCGGGCCTCGCCCGGACCGTTGACGACACAGCCCATCACCGCGACGCGCAACGGCACCTCCATGCCTTCGAGTCCCGCCGTCACCTCGTCCGCGAGCTTGTAGACGTCGACCTGGGCACGACCGCAGGACGGGCAGGACACGATCTCGAGCCGCCGAGGCCGCAGGTTCAGAGACTCGAGAATCTGGAGGCCCACTTTGACCTCCTCGACGGGAGGAGCCGAGAGCGAAACCCGGATCGTGTCCCCGATCCCCCGAGAGAGCAACGCCCCGAACGCCACCGCCGACTTGATCGTGCCCTGGAAGGCCGGGCCCGCCTCCGTAACTCCCAGGTGCAGAGGCCAGTCGCCCCGCTCGGACAGCATCTCGTAGGCCTTGACCATGACCACCGGGTCGTTGTGCTTGACCGAAATCTTGAACTCGTGGAAGTCGTGATCCTCGAACAGCGACGCCTCCCACACTGCTGACTCGACCAACGCCTCAGGCGTCGCCTTGCCATACTTTTCGAACAGTCGAGGGTCGAGAGAACCGGCATTGACTCCGATCCGGATCGACGTGCCACGGTCCTTGGCGGCCTTGGCGATCTCCTCGACCTGGTCGTCGAACTTGCGGATGTTGCCTGGATTCACCCGCACCGCGGCACACCCTGCGTCGATGGCCGCAAAGACGTACTTTGGCTGGAAGTGGATGTCGGCGATCACTGGGATCTGCGACTTGGAAGCGATCACGGGCAAGGCGTCGGCGTCGTCCTGGCTCGGACAGGCTATCCGCACGATGTCGCAACCCGACGCCGTCAGCTCAGCGATCTGCTGGAGTGTCGAGTTGATGTCTGACGTGAGCGTGGTCGTCATCGACTGCACCGACACAGGTGCGTCTCCCCCGACCATCACCTTTCCCACCTTGATCTGTCGGGTGCGGCGACGCGGGGCCAGCACCGCAGGCGGCGCAGCAGGCATGCCCAAATCGATGGCGGTCATGAGGCTCCCCTCGGTACGGCGGTCAAGAGCGGCGAGCCTGTTCGGCGTACGAACCTCATCCAGTCAACCGGATCGGGTTGAATATGTCGGCCCAGATGAGGATGACCCCCATCACGATCAGCACAGCGGCCATGGCATAGGCGATCGGCAAGAGTTGTGCCACGTCGGCATACCCCGGATCAGGGCGCCGGAAGAGTCGAGCCCATCCGCGGCGTACCGCCTCGTAGAGCGCGCCCGCGATATGCCCGCCATCGAGAGGCAACAGGGGGATGAAGTTGAAGAGGGCGACGAAGAGGTTGACCCCGCCGAGGAGAGACAGCAGCAGGAACCAGCGGTTGGTCAACGTGATGTCGTCGTTCGACGCCACCTCACCGGCGACGCGGCTTGCGCCAACGACACTCATCGGGCTGCGCTCGTCGCGCTCTTGGAGTCCGACCGCGGCCTTGGCAACGCCGACCATGCGCTCGGGAAGGTGCAGCATCGCCTCACCGGTGGCCTTTGTTAGCCCCCACATCGTCGAGGCGACGTAGCCGACCCCCTGTCGCTCGCGAACCTCTTCGGGAACGACTCCTAAGAACCCCACGTCGACGAACTCGCCGGGGTCTTCAAGGCTCGGGCGCTGAGCCACCAAAGTCGTGGTGCTCAGCGTCACCTCGGAACCGTCACGCTCGACCACCACGTCGATCTGCTCACCCGCACTCGTGCGGATCGCTTGCGTGAACTCGTCCCAGCTGCTCATCGCCTCACCGTTGAGCGACAGGATCTCGTCGCCAGCACGGAAACCCGCTTCTCGTGCGGGTGCAATCGGGTCCGGGTTGGGGTCTGGGGCGACACGGCAGGGTCGGACCGGTTCGCTGGCAGGGATGACACAGTCGGAGATGTCGTTCACGACGAGCGTGGCCTGGGGAATGCCGATACCCATGAAGACAGCACCGAACAGCAGCACAGCCAACACCACGTTGACCGTGGGCCCGCCGGCCATCACGATCACCTTTTTCCACCAAGGCTTGCGATAAAAGAGCCGGTCCTGATCTGCGGCGGTGACATTTTCGTACTCCAGCGCACGAGCGTCGGCGATCAGCTTGCCGAAGAACCCGTTCTGGATCCCCTTGATCCGCCCGTTGGCGTCTCGCTTGGCTGGAGGCAGCATCCCGACCATGCGGATGTAACCGCCCAGCGGGAACATCTTGATGCCGTACTCGGTGTCGCCTCGCTTGGTCGACCAGACCGTCTTGCCAAAGCCGACGAAATACTGGGTGACCTTGACCCCGAACTTCTTCGCGGGCCACATGTGTCCCACCTCGTGCAGCGCGATCGACACCATCACACCGAGGAAGAACAGCACGACCCCGAGGGCGTAGACCACAGCGGTCATCAGTGCGTCGCTCCTGCGGATTGCGAGACGAGGTGAGTCGCGCGGTCACGCGCCCATTGGTCAGCAGCGATCACGTCGTCGACCGTGGGTTCGCCTGACATCGAGGGTACGTCGTTTCGCGCCAAGACAGCAGCAACCGTGTCGACGACGTCGAGGTAGGCCAACCGGCCGGCCAGGAACGCCTCGACGCAGATCTCGTTGGCGGCGTTGTAGATCGCGGGTGCGAACCCGCCCGTGCGGCCCGCCTCAAAGGCCAGCTGCAGGCCCGGAAACGCCTCGTGGTCGACCGGTTCGAACTGCCACGCCTGCGCCTGAGACCAGTCGACCGGCGACGCTGCGTCGGGAACTCGACCGGGCCAGCTGAG
Organism: Nocardioidaceae bacterium; assembly: GCA_013696065.1. GTDB lineage: Bacteria > Actinomycetota > Actinomycetes > Propionibacteriales > Nocardioidaceae > JACCZJ01. Next base: position 528 of record JACCZJ010000283.1, on the reverse strand, counting down.
CCCGAGGCTGATCGGCAGCCGCATGTCGGGCGGGGACGCCTGGGCCAGGGTGGACCCGTCGTGGAACTCCACCAGCGAGTGCACGATGGACTGGGGGTGCACGACCACCTCGATGCGGTCGAAGTCGATGCCGAAGAGCAGGTGGGCCTCGATGACCTCCAGACCCTTGTTGACGAGGGTGGAGGAATTCGTGGTCACGACGGGGCCCATGCTCCATGTCGGGTGGGCGAGGGCTTCCGCCGCCGTCACGCCGCGGAGCTCGTCGCGGCTGCGCCCCCTGAAGGGACCGCCACTCGCGGTGATAATCAGACGTCGTACCTCGTCTGCGCGACCTCCTCGCAAGCACTGCGCCAACGCCGAGTGCTCGGAGTCGACCGGCACGATCTGGTCCGGCCGTTGCATCGCGTCCTTGACCAGAGGCCCTCCCGCGACCAGCGACTCCTTGTTGGCGAGTGCGAGCGTCCGGCCCGACTTCAGCGCTGCGAGTGTGGGGGCGAGGCCGATCGACCCGGTCATGGCGTTCAGAAC
>JACCZJ010000279.1 GCA_013696065.1 Nocardioidaceae bacterium | reverse complement strand
GCGGAGCGATCTGGGCCGGTCATGGGAGCGCGTCGCCGTCGCGCGTCCAGGTGCCGCTGCGACCGCCAGACTTCCTCACCACGCCCACCTCCTCGATCGTCGCTCCCTTGTCGACCGCCTTGACCATATCGATCAGGGCGAGAGCTGCGACGCTCACTGCTGTCAGGGCTTCCATCTCGACACCAGTCCGGTCGGTGGTGCGCACTGTCGCCGTAATGCAGACACTGTCGTCAAGCACCTCCAGGTCGACGACCACACTGCTGAGCGCTAACGGGTGGCACAGCGGGATCAGGTCCGGTGTGCGTTTGGCGGCCATAATGCCGGCGACGCGTGCCACCGCGAGAGCGTCCCCCTTGGGCACCCCCTCACCGCGCAGCAGGGCCACGACGGTGGGCGAAACCCGAACCCTGCCCGCGGCCACCGCCTCGCGCGCTGTCACCGACTTGGCTGACACATCCACCATGCGCGCAGCACCCGCCTCGTCGACATGGGTCAGCCCCGCAGGCTCGGCTCCAGGTGAAGCAAGGCTGTCCTCTGCTGGCATCAGAAGTTCCTGTCGAGGGCGAGGACATCGACGGTCGCGCCCTCATCGACCCCCGACGATGCCTCGGGCACGACGATGAGCGAGTTCGACTGGGACAAGCTACCGATCAGATGTGACCCGTGCCCCCCGACGGGGGTGACCTGCGCCCCGCGCGGAGTCACCTCGAAGTGGCCCCGCACGAACTGCTTGCGCCCGCGCGGAGACGAGAGGCCCGCCATACACACGGCTTGAACCATGGGGCGTCGGTAGGGCAGTCGACCCATCATGCGTCGGATGGCCGGCAGCACGAAAACTTCGAACGAGATGTACGACGAGACTGGGTTGCCCGGCAACGTAAAGATTGGCGTGGCGTCGTCGCCGATCGTGCCAAACCCCTGGGGCTTGCCCGGCTGCATCGCGACTTCGGTGAACTCGACGGTGCCGAAGCGGCTCAGCACCTCTTTGACCACGTCGTAGTCGCCCTTGCTGACCCCACCGCTCGTCACGACGAGATCGGCCCGGACCAGCTGGTCCGACAGAGTTGCCATCAGCTCGTGCGGGTCGTCGCTCACGATGCCGACCCGGTAGGCGATCGCATCGGCTTGACGGGCTGCCGCGGCGATCGCAAACGAGTTCGCGTCATAGATGGAATCGAAGCCCAGTGGGCTTCCCGGCTCCCGGAGCTCGCTGCCCGTCGACAGCACCACTACCCGCGGACGGGGCCGAGCCCTGACTCGCGCATATCCCGTCGCAGCCAAGATCATGGCTTCACGTGGCCCCACGAGGGTGCCCTCGTTGAGCAGCCGGTCCCCTTTGTGCACGTCCTCGCCCTGCGCTCGGACGTGTTGCCCGCGCTCAGGCGCCTGCATGACCGAGACTCGGGCGCGCCCGCCGTCGGTCCACTCGATCGGCACGACCGCGTCGGCTCCGGCGGGCATCGGCGCCCCTGTCATGATCTTGACGACCTGACCCCGAGGCAACGCGTACGCCTTAGTTTGCCCGGCAGCCGACTCGCCGACCACGGGCAGCACCACGGCGTTTTCGCGCGAGGCATCGACCACGTCCGCCCGATGGCAGGCATAGCCATCCATGGCGGAGTTGTCGAAGCCCGGCAAGTCGAGAGGCGCAAAGATATCCTCACAGATCGGCAAGCCCAAGGCGTCTAGCAAAGCCTGCTCGTAGGGCGGCAACGGCTCGACTAGCTCGAGGATCTTCTTCAGATGCTCTTCAACGCTGCGCATCTACGTCTCTCGCTCGCGGTATCTGCCTGGACCAGCGCCAGGCCAACGCCCACCCTAACGCTCCGAGGATGCTCCCCCCGGGGGCCAGCTGCCAGGCGAGCCGTCAACCGGGATCTCCGTGTCCCCCTCGACAGTGGCGCCTGGAGCAAACGTCCAGTCGCCGCGCACGCGGAGGCTGGTGGCTTTGACCAGCGAAGGCGGCCCGACGGGGAAGCGTTCGTCGAAGCTCTTGACCAGCTTGTAATAGTCGGGGTCGAGGTCGACGAAGGGGGCCTCCGACACCCCGTCGACCAGCTGCACAGAATAGTCCTCGGTGAGATCGTAGACATCAGAACGCAACACCAGTAGGTCGTTCGTCGTCTTCACTGGTAAGAAGCGTGTCCGCTCCACCTCGAGCGCCTGGGCTCCGGGGAACACCTCGATAGCCGACCCCATCGCCGTCTCGATCTGGACGACGTCGGGCGAAGCCGGGTCAGCCGGGTCGACCGTCTTGGCGTTGCGGATGAGGGGCAGCCCCAAGACGCCGCCCGTGTCGTCGAGCTTCTCCTCGAGCGCGTGAAGGTCCACCCAGAGGTTGTTGCAGTTGAAGTAGCGATGGCGACTCAGGTCCGCAAACGCCTCGGCGTCCTCGGGCGCGGTTTGCGCGGTATCGCGGAGCACCAGCTGGTCGTCGCGCCTCCGCACCGCGAGGTGGCCACCCTTGCGGTCAGCCGTCGTACGACGACATACCTCACTCGCAAATGGCGCCCCGCTCGACCCGAACCATCCCGCCACGCGTGCGTCGGGTGTGGCACGCAGGTTGTCGGAGTTGGACAGGAACAGATATCGGTAGCCCGCTTCGAGGAGCTGCTGGAGCACCCCTGATGCCGCCAAGGCCGTGTAGACGTCACCGTGACCGGGTGGACACCACTCGAGGCTCGGATCGGCCGGCCACTCGACCGGGCTGAGGTCGTCGGCGCGCAACTTCGGCTCACGGTTCTGCATGAAGTCGAGTGGCAGACCGTCGACGGCGAGGTCGGGGTAGGCCGTCAACGCCCCCAGCGTGTCGTGGCTCGTCCGGAAAGAATCCATGAAGATGAGAGGCAGCTTCACCTCGAGCTCCGCACGCGCGCTGAGCACTTGCCGGACGATGATGTCGAGAAAGGTCAGCCCGTCGCGGACCGGCAACAGGGTCTTGGCCCGGTCCATCCCCATCGAGGTGCCGAGCCCGCCGTTGAGCTTGATGACGGCCGTGGCGCCAAGTGCCTCCCTGCCGGCGTCGGGGTCGGCGTCGAGGTCGGCGAGCCTGGTGGGCTGAGGCAGCGGCTCGATGTCGGACTCCGCGACGATGCCGGTGGCTCCGGAGGCGAGCTGCATGTAGTAGTGGCTGAACACCTCGATGGCGGTCTGGTGAACTCCCCCATCGCGCATCTTCTGCATGGCGGCGTCGAGACCATCGGCACTCATGACACAGATGCTAGGCGTCTTAGAGTTGTGGCGTGAGCCAGCCCAAATCTCGAACCGCGAAGCAGGACTTGCGGCGCCGCTTGCTGACCGGCCGTAGCCGCCGTAGCCCCATCGAAGTGGAGCGAGCCGGCCATGGCCTGGCCGACCAGATGGCTGGGCTGATCCAGCAAGCAGGCGCCTCCACGGTTGCCGCGTATCTCTCGGTGGCGGCAGAACCCGAGACCGGTCCACTCATCGAGCGCCTGCATGCTCAGGGCATCACCGTGCTGCTGCCTCTGGTGGATGCCGAACACGACCTCGACTGGGCCGCGTTTGGCCCGAACGAGACTCGCCCTGGCCGGTTCGGCCTGATCGAACCGGCTGGTGCTCGCCTTGGCGTCACCGCCATCGCGGCTGCAGAGGTCATCTGCTGTCCTGGCCTGGCCGGCTCGATCGAGGGACATCGCCTCGGGAGGGGTGGTGGGTTCTACGACCGTGCGCTCGCTCGTGCGCAACCCGGAGCGTTGCGCTGCTTGCTGCTGTACGACGACGAGGTGCTGACCGCCGTACCAACTGACTCGCATGACCAACAGGTCGACGTGCTGGTCACACCCACGCGCACTATCACCACCTCAGCCAGCCGCCACTAAACCAAACCGCTCAACGATGCGTTCGCGCGGATTCGTCAGTACGGATTCGCCCGCGGCGGCGCCTCTTGGAGCGCAGCCAGCTCGGACGAATCGTGTGGTCGGAGATTCGTCCGACCACGGGCGGGAGGCTGGAGTGCGAACTGGTCGGACGAACCGGTCTAGCCCGGTTCGAGCGTCAGCTCACTCTCTGCGGCGCCTTCGACGTCGGCGCGAGTGAAGACCCATGGCAGAGATTGGCCGTCCAGCCAGAGGTCGGTCTGGTCGGTGTAGTTCTCGTGGAAGGCGTGACCGGACGCTCCCGTCAGGTTCACCCAGATGGAGGAATCCAGATCATCGAGCGACACCACCATGCGCATTGACGGCACGCTTGTGGCCTCGAACCCCTCGGATACGTGATAGGACGTGGCGCTGACGATCGAGGAGCCCCCGCCGAGTTCGTAGCCGCCTCGATCGAAAAGAAACCCGGGGGATGCGCCGTCAGTGACCTGCTCCGACTCGTTGCGCAACGTCAACGTATGCAGCTTTCCCCATTGCCAGTCGCTGGCTCTTCGCGACAGCCGCCGGGTCAGCTCGTCGCGAGCGGTCACCATGGCCATGTGCAGGATGTCGTCGCGTGTCTCCCGCGTGTCCAGAGTGGAGATGTCGTCCCAGAACGGGTTCCGCGGCTCCTTCAGGAGTTGCTCCATCACCGTCCACCAGCGCGAATCGCCCGATGGCAGGGTGTCCTCGGGCAGCTGATCGGAAAATGTCAGGTCCAACACCGACGCCCACACCATGGCGAAATAGGCCGCGCCCGGAGAGTCGGCATCCATGTGGAAGTCCCACTTCCCCAACGTGCGCTGGCCTTGCTGGTAGTAGTTGCCCGGTAAGGAAATATCGCGCAGCCTGAAAGTGGCCGTCTTTGCCAGCTGGCTGTAGTTGTCGAGCTGTATCGCGGCCATGTCTTCCACGGTCAGCGAGTCGTCCTCGAGCAACAAGTCACCGATGCGCGTCGCCCTATACCCGTAGTCGGTCGAACTCCCGAGGTAGTAGGGATAGTCGTCTCCGATGACGGTCTGATTGGCAGCGATCACGTAGCCGTCGCCAGGGTCGAGCACGCTGGGCAGAGCGTCGTACGGGACGAAGTCGTTGTCCCATTCGTATGCCGGGTCCCATCCGGGCACGGGCCAATTGCCCTGCCCGATGCGCCTGATCGGGATAAGTCCGGCTGCTTGATATCCGATGTGGCCGGCCGTGTCCGCGTAGACGAGACTTTGACCAGGCACGTCGAAGTCGCGCACAGCCTCCCGGAAGTCGTTCCAGTTGCTGGCTGTGTTGAGTCCGAACAGCGCCTCGGCGGTTCGACCTGGCTCAAGGGCTGTCCACCGCAGGGCCACGGCATAGCCACCGACCGATGACTCGGCCGATCTTTCCTCGGAAGGCTCAGCAGACTTGGGCACCGGGGCCGCCCCGCCGACCGCCTCGAGCTCCTCGTCGACGTCAGAGATCAACGGGCCATGCTGCGACTCCCGGACGGTGATCTCAACCGGCTCGGCCTCTCCCTCGACCGCGAAGGACTCGACGCGGGTGTCGAGCTCGCGCTCGCGCCCGTCATACAGGTAACGATCTTCGGCGACGAGCTTCTCGAGATAGAGGTCTTGTACGTCGGCAAAGAGGGTGCTGAGGCCCCAGGCGATGTCGGCGTTGTGTCCGATCACCACTCCCGGGAGACCTGCAAACGTGAAGCCCGCGACGTCGAAGGGGCAGTCCTGGCTGACTTCGTTGCAATGCAGCCCCATCTGATACCACGGGCTCGGCAGTGACGCGCCGAGATGCGGGTCGTTTGCGATCATCGGCGCACCCGACGCGGTGCGCGCACCCGAGACCGCCCACGCGTTGGAGCCGAGACTGTCACCTGTCCCGAGCAACCTCGTGAGCTGTGAGCTAGCCGCCTTTGCTTCGCGCAAGCTCGGCTGGGCGTCAACCCGGAAGGGCGGACGCGCAGGGACCGGAGGGCCTGCACGGAACGGAGGGCGTGCAGGGAACCGGGTGCCGGGCCCGGTGGCGTCTTGCTCGAACACCCCGTCCACGAGAGCCCCTTGGTTGACGATCGGCTTGTTCACTTCGAAGGGGTACGTCGGCCAGAGCGACTCGACCTCTTGGCGAGTCAACTGAGCCGACTGCAACGAGCGATCGATCTCGTCCTCGATGTTGCTGCCGAGCGTCCAGGACATCGCCTTGAGCCAGACGAGCGAGTCTGCTGGCGTCCAGTCCTCAGGTGTATAGCTGAGCCCGCTGAGGCGTAGAGCGGCATACTCCAACGACATCTCGGCGCCGTCCGTTTCAGCCAGATAGGCATTGACCCCCTCGGCGAAGGACTTGAGATAGCTCCGCGCGTCTGTCGAGAGCAGGGCAAGCTCCTGCTCGGCGACGCGACGCCAGCCGAGGGTGCGTACGAACATGTCGGACTCGAGGGCGTTACGACCGAACAACTCCGCGAGCCGCCCTGACGCGAGGTGGCGACGATAGTCCATCTCGAAGAACCGGTCCTGCGCCTGGACGAAACCCTGGGCAAAGAACAAGTCGTGCGGCGAATCGGCATACACCTGCGGGATCCCGTATCCGTCCCGCAAGACTCTGACGGTGGAGTCGAGACCCGCCAGCTCGAGAATCCCCTCCGTTTGCGGGAAGGAGCGTCGAACCGTCCACATTGCCGCTACTGAGGCAGCAATCAGTGTCAGTACCAGCGCGGCGCTCACTCCCAGGAGTACTTTTTGCCAGCGCGCCACGGGCCCATTGTGCCTGCTGCCTCTAGCCCAGGTCCCGGCCGACGGACGCTCCCGCCCCGCGAGCACGCGCTCGGCTTTGCGTGGCCGCGCGCCTTGTCGCACAATGGAGTTGCTTAGCAGTCGACCGCGGCGAGTGCTAAATCACTCACTGCGGCACCCAGAGGAGAGCACGTGCCCGTTTACCAATACGCCTGCACCGAGTGTGGCGAGCAGCTCGAGGTTCGCCAGAGCTTCACCGATGCCGCATTGACGGAGTGTCCGGTCTGCGCCGGGCGCTTACGCAAGGTGCTGAGCGCGGTGGGCGTCGTTTTCAAGGGTTCGGGGTTTTACCGCAACGACAGCCGCAGTGCCGTGAAACAGGGCGCGTCGGAGTCCGGCGACTCGGCCGGGTCGAATGGCTCAGCGGGCAAGCCGGGTGGCGACTCGAGCGGCGAGAAGGCTGGGGTCGGAGCGGGCTCAGCTGGCAAGACAGAGGACTCGGGGGGCTCAGCCAAGTCCGACCGGTCTAGCCAGTCCGACCGGTCTAACGGGTCCGACCGGTCTAACGGGTCCGACCGGTCAAGCGGGTCCGACCGGTCAGCCAGCAAGTCCGACCGGTCAAGCG
>JACCZJ010000273.1 GCA_013696065.1 Nocardioidaceae bacterium | reverse complement strand
GATCGGCGCCGCAGAGTCGCTACTTGGCTGCTTGGACATCCTTCTTGGCATAGCGGGCCTCGAAGCGGGCGACGCGCCCACCGGTGTCGAGGATCTTTTGCTTGCCGGTGTAGAAGGGATGGCAGTTGGAGCACACGTCGGCGTGGACACGGCCCTCGGTGGCGGTGCTGCGGGTTGTGAACGTGTTGCCGCAGGTGCAGGTCACCTCGGTGTCCACGTACGCGGGATGGATGTCTTTTTTCATTGGGCTTCCTTCGTCTCAGGGTCGCCGGGTCGCCGTACGTGGCGTAAGACGTGAACCGGAACCAGCCGCAAGTGTGCCATCGGCATGGACGTCAACGCCAATCTCCCCCAGGCATTCCGCAGCCCGACGACCTCCCTTTGAGGCGCTCGGCTCAGTCGTCGTCAGACTCGCGCGTGCCCGAGATGGTCGGTGTCGTCTTGTTGACCTGCATCAAGAACTCCATGTTTGACTTGGTCGACTTGAGCTTGTTGATAAGTAGCTCGAGTGCCTGTTGGCCGTCCAAGCCAGACAGGACCCGACGCAGCTTCCAAACGATCTGCAACTCGTCCTTGCTCATCAGCAACTCTTCGCGGCGCGTTCCCGAGGCGACAACGTCGATAGCCGGGAAGATGCGCCTGTCGGCGAACTCGCGGCGCAGGCGGAGCTCCATGTTGCCGGTGCCCTTGAACTCCTCGAAGATGACCTCGTCCATCTTCGAGCCGGTCTCGATGAGTGCCGTTGCGAGGATGGTCAGCGAGCCGCCGTCCTCGATGTTGCGCGCGGCGCCGAAGAATTTCTTCGGCGGGTAGAGCGCCGACGAGTCGACACCACCCGACAAGATTCGGCCGCTCGCCGGTGCAGCGAGGTTGTAGGCGCGGCCGAGCCGCGTGATCGAATCGAGGAGCACGACGACGTCGTGGCCGAGCTCGACCAGGCGCTTAGCCCGCTCGATAGCCAGCTCAGCCACCGTGGTGTGATCCTCGGCAGGGCGGTCGAAGGTGGAGGCGATGACCTCACCCTTGACGGCACGCTGCATCTCGGTGACCTCTTCGGGTCGCTCGTCGACGAGGACGACCATCAAGTGACACTCGGGGTTGTTGGTCGTGATGGCGTTGGCGATCGCTTGCATCACCAGGGTCTTACCGGCCTTGGACGGCGACACGATCAGGCCACGTTGACCCTTGCCGATCGGAGCCACGATGTCGATGAGGCGCGTCGTGAGCAGGTTCGCTTCGGTCTCGAGCCGCAGCCGGTCGGCTGCGTAGAGGGGAGTGAGCTTGGAGAAGTCGGGTCGAGCTTTCGCCTCCTCCGGGGCGGTGCCGTTGACCGTGTCGATACGGACGATCGGGTTGTACTTCTCGCGTTTGTCGCCGCCCCCGCCTCCACCGTCGTTCTTCTGCTTGACGGCGCCGGTGATCGCGTCGCCCTTGCGCAGATTGAACTTGCGAACCATCGACAATGCCACGTAGACGTCGCCCGGACCAGGCAAGTAGCCACTGGTTCGGACGAAGGCATAGCTGTCCAGCAAGTCGAGGATGCCGGCGACTGGCACCAGCACGTCGTCGTCGCTGACCTGCGGTTCTGGCTCGTTGCCCTCTCGTCGTCCGGTCCGGTCGCGGTAGCGGTCACGGTCACGGTCACGGTCACGGTCACGGTTACGGTTGCGGCGACGGCTGTTGCGACTGCTACCCCGATCATCGTCTCGGTAGCTGTCACGGCTGTCACGGCTCTGCGAGTTCGAGTTGCCGTCGCGGCTCGGGGTGCTCTCTCGGTTCTGGCTGTCGCCGCTCGAGACGTTGTCACGGCCATCGCGCTGGTCGCTCACATCGCCACTTTCGCGGCTCTGATTGCGGTCTCTGCCCTGAGAGCGATCGCGGCTCTGCCGCGATTGGCCACCGTCTCGGTTCTGCCGCGATTGGCCACTGTCTCGGTTCTGCGCAGTGCCCGAATCGGGTGCTGAACTCTCGACTGACGCTGCGTTCGCCACCTCAGCGTTCGCGGGTGGCTCGGAGTCGCCAGCGAAGCTGTCACGGCCGCTTGGGCTCCGCGAGGAGACTGTTGAAGGTCCGGTCGCGTCTGAACCTGTGGCGCTAGTGCTAGGGGAGACACGATTCTTGGACTCGGCGACGGCCGGGGCCGCCCCGACTGATGAGGAGGTCGATGTTGCCGGTGAGCCGGTTTGGTTGCCGATGGCCTCGACGAGCGCGCTTTTGCGCATTCCGGTCGTGCCCTTGATGCCTAGCGTTCCCGCGAGCGCTTTGAGCTCGGGGAGCAGCATCGAGTTGAGGCCACCAGCCTTCTTTCGGCTCGCTGCGCTGCGTGCGTCGGCAGCGGCGGCGGCGGTGGCTTCGGAGGTTTCTGTCACGTGAGGTCCTTCCCACGTCTGGTGCGCAGTCAGAAGTGCGCCCAGAGGTAGAGGTGAATGAGCTCCTGCGGGACACCGGCGTGGGGGGGTTGCTACCAGCCACTGAGATCAAGAAGAGAATTATTCCTGAGCGGCGATGCGGATCCGCTAGAGAGGATCGGTTGCTTTGATGAACCGATGCAATGAGAGATTAGCACCTCCCCGACGCCGGTGTCTCCCGAGTCAGTGGTTCGGCGTCGGCGTGTCCGCGTGGGCAGGCAGTCAAGGCTTGGATTCGCCACCCGAGACGACGACCGCACCGCCCCCGTCGACTGCGATCTCTACGCCCCTCCAACCCAGCGGACACCACGCCCGTATGTCGACAGGACCGTGCGACGTCGCCAACGCCAAAACGGTGGGCCCCGCGCCAGACACCACAGCAGCCACTCCGGCGGTCCTGAGCGCGTCGACCAGATCGAGAGAGCTGGTCATCGCGGGTCGCCGGAACTCCTGGTGGAGACGGTCCTCCGTGGCAGCGAGCAGCTCGTCGGGGCGTTGCGTCATGGCTGCAACCAGCAAGGCTGCACGTCCTGAATTGATCGCCGCGTCGTGGTGCGCGACCGTCGTGGGCAGCAGCCCACGGGCCAACTCCGTCGACAGCGGCTCAGGAGGGATGAATACGATCGCGCGGACGTCGGGATGGACAGCCAAACTC
>JACCZJ010000269.1 GCA_013696065.1 Nocardioidaceae bacterium | reverse complement strand
AGGGGTTCCAGTTGGAGATCAGGTTCACCTTGCCCGGGCGGTCCGGGCTGACGAACGCATACACGTCAGTGTTGTCCGCCTGCGGATCCGTGAGGATCGCCGGCGCCTCGCGGTGGCTGGACGCCTGGCCGGGTTGGGCCCCGAGCATGGCGGCGGCCCCGCCGAAGGCGAGTGCGGAAGTGGTGAATGCGGCGACAGCGCCGCGTGTTCGACGATCAGTGAGCAACGAAGACATCGTTGCGTTCCTTTCTAAGCAAGGAGGAGGCGGCTTGTGCCGACCCCAAACACCCCCGCGAACGGGGGTTCCGCGTTGTAGCACTCTCCTGTTCTGCTAGCAGGTCCTCACTTCGCGTATTCGAAGCACGGTGGTTGGCCTCCTTGCCACCGGCGAATTTACCTGTGCAGTCGGTGGCCGCTCAATCTTCACAGCCTGCTCTCAGGTTCAGCCTGTCGCGCCTTGCAGGATGCCCGTTTAGGACGGATATGTGCACGTCGACTGCCCCTGAGATTGCCTAGGCCGGCGCTGCCGAGTAGCCGGGAGCCACCGAGGCCGAGCCAGCCCGGCCAGGCGACGACGTACGACGAATCAGCGCATCACCACGAGGGCGGACCGCACCAAGCGGCTCGCCCTTGTTGCATGTGTCGCCGACGTGCTTGGCCAAGATCCGACTGCGGTGTCGCTAGGTCGAGGTGTGAGTCGGATCCTTTGACTTGGCGAGTGTCGGGAACGTGGTGAGGGGCGCAGAATCGTTCATGTGCACGAAAGTGCGGCCGAATACTGGGTGCTGGGCCCGCAGAATCGTTCATGTGCACGAAAGTGGCGCCAGCGGCACCATCGTGTCCACGCGCGAGAAAGGTCCAGAGGGGGTGAGGTCATGCCTGGCCCGCGGCGAGCTGCCCGCAGGCGCCGTCTATCTCGCGGCCACGCGTGTCGCGCACTGTGGTGGGCACGCCTTTGTCGATCAGGCGGCGTACGAACTCTCGTTCGTCCTCAGGACGTGAAGCCGTCCACTTGGAGCCAGGCGTCGGGTTGAGGGGGATCAGGTTGACGTGCACCCAGCCCCAATCGCCGTAGGACCGCAACACGTCGGCCAGCATGTCTGCACGCCAGCCTTGGTCGTTGATGTCCTTGATCATGGCGTATTCGATTGAGACGCGCCGCCTCGTGACACGCGCATAGTTCCATGCGGCCTCGACCGCCTCCCGCACGCTCCACCGCGTATTGATGGGCACGAGTTCGTTGCGCAGGTCGTCGTCGGGGGCGTGCAGCGAGAGCGCGAGCGTGACGGGGATGTGCTCGTCTGCCAGCTGGAGCATGCGGGGCACGAGTCCGACGGTGGAAACCGTGATGCCGCGGGCGGACATGCCCAGGCCGTCCGGGGTGGGGTCGACCATCCGACGCACCGCTCCCATGACCGCGTTGTAGTTGGCCATCGGCTCACCCATGCCCATGAACACCACGTTGGATACGCGCCCAGGCCCACCCGGCACTTGGTTGCGTGCGAGCAAGCGAGCACCGGCCACCACCTGCTCGACGATCTCCCCGGTGCTCATGTTGCGCTGAAGCCCGGCTTGTCCCGTCGCGCAGAACGGGCACGCCATGCCGCAGCCGGCCTGCGAAGAGACGCACATGGTCACGCGACCGGGATAGCGCATCAACACCGACTCGACGAGCGCTCCGTCGTGTAGCTTCCACAACGTCTTGCGTGTCGCGCCGCCATCGGCCTCCTGGGTGTGGACGGCGGTCGCGAGCACTGGCAGAAGTGCCGCCTGGAGTTGCGACCGCAACTCCACCGGCAGATCAGTCATCTCGGCCGGGTCGTCGACAAACCTGGCGAAATAGTGACGCGACAATTGCTTAGCTCGAAAACCCGGAAGTCCCGCCTCCTTGGCAACCACGGCGCGTTCGTCCGGCGTGAGGTCAGCGAGGTGACGCGGCGGCCTCTTCGCCTTGCGCGGTTCGTCGAATACGAGTGGGAGACTCGTGATGGATGCGGAGTCGGCCATGGCTGGGCAATTGTCTCACGCTGAACGGGGCGGACTCTGTCGCCGCCACTCACCCCAGCCGCTGTCGAGCTGATGCTTGTCGAGGTCGATGCAGCAGTGATCAGGCACCGTCAGGCGCGATCAAGCCCCTGCGTCCGGTGGATTTGCCGGTCGGCTCTGCCACGAGCAGAGTCCAGGCCGTGCCGTGCCCGATCATGACGATGTCAGTTGGGTTGGCGCGAAGAAGAGCGCGTACCACCGCTTCAACGGCGGCAGCATCGCTGGGTAGCACTCCCGACCTCTTGAGCCGGCTGATCTCGATGTGGGCGTTGTCGTGACGTGCCCAGAGGGCAGGTTCCACTTCGGCGTCTTGGACCGGTAGTCCATGTCGCACCAGGTGCAGCAGCACGGAGACGAGGCTACCTGCACCGCCTTCGCCACGATGCGCCATAGTGAAGCTCGATGACCTTGTATGCCGATTCGCCGTCGCTCGACATCACCAGCCCCACCAATTCTCGAATCAAGTGGCTTGTCAGTCTGCGCAAGCGCCGCACCCGCGAGGTCGAGGGGGTCACGATGATCGAGGGTCATGCGGAGTTGTCCTTGGCTTTGGCGGCGGGCGTGGAGCCTCGACAGCTCTTCTATTGCCCGGCCCTTGTCGGCGACCCACAGGCCCTGCTCGCGCAGATCGACGCCACCGCAACCCAGGTCAAGTCCGTGAGTGAGGCGGCCTTCGCCAAAGCCTCATACCGAGAATCTCCAGACGGTTGGCTGGCAGTGGTCAAGGATCCGATGCGCCGCCTCGACGAGCTGACCCTCAACGTGCAGGCCCTTGTTTTGGTGTGCGAGTCGATCGAAAAGCCTGGCAATCTGGGCGCGATGGTGCGCACCGCTGAGGCGGCCGGTCTGGACGCCGTGATAGCTGCGTCACCGGTGGCCGACTGGGGCAACCCCAACACGGTGCGGGCCAGCAAGGGCACGGTTTTCGTCGTACCCGTTGCTTCTGCGCCGACAGTGGAGGTGATCTCCTGGCTGCTCGACCGACGTCTCCGCATTGTCGTCGCAACGCCCGACGGGGACCAGCTGTTCACCGACACCGATTTGACCGGGCCCTCGGCCATTGTGGTGGGAGCCGAGCATGCGGGGGTGACCTCGACGTGGCTTGAGGTCGCCGATGATGCTGCCAGGCTGCCCATGCGCGGTCATGTCAACTCGCTCAACGTCGCCACATCGGCCGCAATCGCTGTGTACGAAGCCCTTCGGCAACGCACCTGACAACTCTTTGACTTGGCGAGCAGCGCTCCGGCGATCTGGCCAGACGGCAACGAGAATCTTGGGAATGCCGGATCCAGGTTATCCTCTGTGGATGATCCCGGGCGGGCAAGTTGCGAGCAAGACGTCGACGCCGAGCTCTGACGCGAAAGTGGCTCTGATCGAGGCGACCCTGGCCGTGATCATGGTGGGAGGCATCCGCGACGTCACCTTGGCCAGCGCTACCCGAGCAGCCGGTTTGGCGGAGACGGCGGTGATCGATCACTTCACCTCGGTCGAGGATCTGCTCGAGGCCGCGATCCGCTACCTCGACACGGACCTCGCCGAGGAGTTGGCGAGGTGCGAAGGCCAACCCGACCCGATTGCCGCCTTCGCTGTCTTCTTGGTGGGAGACTTCGACAACCAACGCGCCAGGACTATCGCGGAATATGAGCTGTTCGTCTACGCCTCGAGGAGGCCGGCCACACGCCCGCTCGCTCGCCGTTGGCTCACGGGGCTCAACGACCTCGTCTCCACTTGGACGGAAAGCCGTCGCGCGACGAGGACGATCGTCGCCTATGCAGACGGACTGCGTGTCCAGGCATTGGTTTCCGGTGAGCGCCTGGACCCCAAGGTTGTCGAGGCAACCATCAAAGACCTTCTGTGAGCGACGGTCTCCAACCGCGCCTGCGCGGTGGACGACGTGGCGACGTCACGGGCACTCCCGCAGTGTTGGTCTTGCACGGCGGTCGTGAGACGAGTACCACCCCCACTGCTGGCTTGCAACTGTCCTACCTGCGCATGTTGGACATGTATGCCGGACTGCGCCGCGAGTCCGAGAAATCCAGCGTCTATCTCTTGCGCTACCGCGTGCGAGGCTGGAACCCGGCCTCTCACACCCCAGACCCGGTGGCGGACACGCGATGGGCCCTTCAGCAGATCTCGGCACGCCATCGAGAGGGCCCGATCTCGTTGCTCGGACATTCGATGGGCGGAAGGGCCGCCTTCGCGGTCGCCGACCACCCGCAGGTGATCGGCGTGTGTGCCCTCGCACCGTGGCTTCCACCCTCCGAAGCCCTGCCCCCGGTGAGGCCGGAGGCGCGGTTCGTCATCGCCCACGGCACCGCCGACAGGATGACTTCAGCGGCGCTGAGCAAGGTGTACACCGAACGTCTCCGTGCCGCTGGCGCTGCGGCCGCGCGCTTTGAGTTTCCCGGCGCTGGCCACGCCATGCTCGACGACCCGGCGCTCTGGCACCGGTTTGCCGTGCGTACGACGTTGGGCCTTGTCGGTGACGGACCCTTACCACCCGCGATCGCCACCGCGCTGCAAGCAAGCGGCCCCGGCGACGTGACGATGACGGTTGCCCAGGTCCTCAACGCTAGTGCGCCGAAGCTGTAGTCCCCGGCCCGGAGGGGCGAGGAGGACAAGGACGAGTAGTGAGTGCGGCGCGCGACGTTCAGACTAGGTCCCGGGTGAGGTTTTGGCCCGTCGCCGGGTCGAACAGATGAAGTGACTTTGCGTTCACATAGACGTCGTCGCGACCACGCTCGAGGAATCGCCGGGTGTAGTCGCCGCGTGGGTCGAGCGATAGTCGTGGGCCAGAAGCCAGCTCTCTCTCGTACTCAGCTAGATAGTCGGGTACTCCGGGCGGCACGTCGAGAGGGATTCGGGCGTACTGGTGATCGGTGCCGGCCAGCTCTTCCAGCCTGACGTGCTCTGGCCGCAGCCCTGCGATGAGCTGCTCCCTGCCATGCACTCGAGCAGCCTTCTCTCGTGAAATTCGTACCCAAGCGAACGAGAACTCGACGACATCGCCCGTCACCGTCGATGGGAGAAACTCCATCGGCGGAGACCCGACGAAATCGGCCACGAACAGATTCGCGGGATGCCGATAGAGGTCACGAGGAGTCGCGATTTGCTGGACTCTGCCCCGCTCGAGGACCACGACGCGGTCGCCCAGCGCCATAGCCTCTGACTGGTCATGGGTGACATACAAAGTCGTGGTGCCGAGGCACCTCTGCAGCCAGGCGATCTCCGCTCGCAACTCGCTGCGCAGCCGTGCGTCGAGGTTGGACAAAGGCTCGTCGAGGAGCAGCGCCTGCGGATCACGCACCATGGCACGGCCCATCGCCACGCGTTGCCGCTGGCCGCCGGACAGGACAGCAGGTTTGCTCTGGAGCACGTCATCAAGCCCGAGAGTGCGACTCGCGTCCCGGACGAGTCTGTCGATCTCGCGCCGGCTGGACGACTTGGCAACCCTGAGCGGGAACGCGATGTTCTCGTACACCGTGAGCTGCGGATACAGGGCGTAGGTCTGAAAAGCCATGGCCACATTGCGCTCGTTCGGCGGGAGCCCGTTGGCGAGTTCTCCGCCAATCAACACCTCGCCCGACGTGATTTCCTCAAGCCCCGCCACCACGCGCAACAGTGTCGACTTGCCACATCCGGACGGCCCGACCAAGGCCATGAATTCACCGTCGGCGATATCCAAACTGACGTCGTCAAGAGCCGATGTCCCATTGGGGTATGTCTTGACGACGTTCCTCAGTTCGATGGCGGCCATCCTGGAGACCCCCTCGCAGCACGCGGTGGAGCGTCAAATCTACCTTGGCCGCTCCAGCTCACGTATGGCCGAGACTACGTGAGCAACAGGATTCGCTCAGGTGGCCGGTGATGAGCCACCCGGCTCGCGGTGGACCCCAGCGGAGCGCGTGGTAGGAGCACCGGCAAATGCGGCGCCATCGCCGTTAGCGCGGACGGTGGTCGAGGAGCGTGAAGACCCCGAGCTGTCACCCTTATTCGACGTAGTGAGGTTTTCTCCCGTCGACGGATCGAAGAGATGCATCTTCTTGGCGTTGACGTACAGCTCCAGCTCTTCGCCGTCCTTGATGAAGCTGGCTGAATCGAGTGACACCACGAGCTGAGTCCGCAGCGACTCACCGTCAAGATCTCTCTCCAGTTGCGACAACTGCGCCTGCACCTCAGGTGGCGCCTCGAATGGGATGTAGGCGTACTGCTGATCCCCCAGCCACTCGCTGACGTCTACCGTGGCTCGGAACGTCGATCCTTCGGCGACCTTGTCCGGGTCCATGACAGACGCGTCCTCGAAGTGCTCTGGCCGGACGCCGGCGATCAGCAGCCCCTTGCCTCGTGCGCGTTCCGCCTTGTCGGCGGGGATCTTGACCTTGCCAAACGGCAGTTCCACCATGTCGCCTTCGACGGTTGCTGGCAAAAAGTTCATGGGGGGTGAGCCGATGAAGCCCGCGACGAACAGGTTGGCCGGGTTCTCGTATAGCTCCCGGGGGGTCGCGAGTTGCTCCATTATTCCTCGCCGGAGAACCGCAACCCGGTCTCCCAACGTCATGGCCTCGGTCTGGTCGTGGGTGACGTACACCGTCGTGATTCCCAACTTCTTCTGCAGTCGGGAGATCTCCGTCCGCATCTGGCCGCGAAGTTTCGCGTCGAGGTTGGACAGCGGCTCGTCGAACAAGAACGCCTTTGCGTCGCGGACGATCGCACGTCCCATGGCTACCCGCTGCCGCTGACCACCTGACAGGTTTGCCGGCTTCCTCTCGAGGTGCTCGTCGAGCTCGAGCGTGCTGCTCGCGTTTCGCACCTTTTGGTCGATCTCCGTGTCGTTGAACTCTTTCGACAGGCGCAGTGGGAAGGCAATGTTCTCGTAGACCGTCAGGTGCGGGTAGAGCGCGTAGTTCTGGAACACCATGGCCAGATCGCGGTCACGGGGCGCCTTGTCGTTCACCCGCTCCCCCCCGATCATCATGTCCCCGGAGGTGATGTCCTCCAATCCCACGATCATCCGCAGCATGGTTGACTTCCCGCACCCGGAGGGACCGACGAGGATGATGAACTCGCCATCGGCGACGTCGATGCTCACGTTGTTCACGGCCGCGAAGCCGTCCCCATATTGTTTGACGATGTTCTTCATTTCAATAGCAGACATGTGGCATCAACCCTTCACAGCGCCGGAGGTCAAGCCGGCCACGATCTTGCGTTGGAACAACAGGACGATGATGATCACCGGGATCGTCACCACGACGGAGGCGGTCGCCAACTGAGAAAACGGTGGGTTGAACGGGTCCGGGCCGACGAAGAAGGACAGCTGAGCGGGCACCGTTCGGGAGGCGGTGGTGGAAGTCAGCGAAATCGCGAGCACGAACTCGTTCCAGGCAAAGAAGAAAGTCAGGATCGCTGCGGTGAAGACACCGGGAGCGGCCAGGGGCACGATGACCTTGCGGAAGGCCTGCCAGGGCGAAGCGCCGTCGACCTGAGCAGCCTGCTCGAGCTCCCAAGGGATTTCCCGGAAGAAGGCCGACAGGGTCCAGATAGCCAACGGGAGCGTAAAGGACATGTAGGGGATGATCAGGCCGGGCCACGTGTTGAACAGGTGCACGGTGCGCCAGAGGTCGAAGAGTGGACCGACCAGGGCCACCACCGGAAACATCGCGATTGCCAGCGCGATGGAGAGCACCAGCCGCTTGCCCTTGAAGTCCAGCCGGGCGATGGCGTATGCGGCCAGGGTCGCGAAAATGACCGACAACAGCGTGGCGATCAGCGAGATGCCGAAGGAGTTGATCAACGCCCGCGTGAAGTCCCCATCAGCCAGGATGTCCTTGTAGTTCTGCATAGTCCAAGTCTTGGGCAGGAATTGGGGGCTACCTGCCGCGGTTTCGCTGACGGGCTTCAAGGACAGCGAGAGGATCCAAACCACGGGCAATAAGCACCAGACAAGGATGGCAACGAAGCCGACCCAGATCCCAACTCCGGAACTGCGCTTCATCAGCCTTCACCCCTTGCTTGTGCCAGGTCGACCTTGAACAACTTGACGATGCCGAACGCCAGGATCAGCACCATCAAGAACAGGAGCACCGAAAGCGCCGACCCCATCCCGAGCTGGAACTGTTCGATCACTTGTCGATAGGTCAGGAACGAAGAGGACTCCGTTCCTTCGGCGCCTTTCGTCATCACGAAGATGTTGTCGAAGATGCGGAACGCGTCGAGAGCCCGGAACAGCACAGCCACCATGATGGCTGCCCGCATGTTGGGCAAGATGACCTTCCACAGCCGCTGCCACCAGGTCGCGCCGTCGACTTTCGCTGCCTCCAGCATGTCTTCGGATACCTGGGAGAGGCCTGCCAACAGCAACAGCGACATGAACGGCGTCGTCTTCCAGATTTCGGAGGCCATAATCGCGAACATGGCCGACCAGTGGCCGCCGAACCAGTTGAAGTCGCCACCAACGAAGGGCAGCCAGCCGTTGACAAACCCATTGTTGAGGCTGAACGCAAACTGCCAGGCAAACGCTGAAACCACCGTGATGATGCCGTAGGGGATCAGGATCGAGGTCCGCATGATGCCCCGGGCAAAAATGATGCGGTGCATCACCATGGCGAACGCGAAGCCGATGACGAGCTCCACCGCAACGGTGACGACCATGATGATGAGTGTGTTGAGCAGGTCCTGCCAGAACAGTGAGTCCGACAGGGCGGTGATGTAGTTGTTCAGACCGATGAACTCGCGTTCGTCGGAATTGGTCAGGCGGTATTGAAACAATGACAGGTAGAGCGCCTGCAGCATCGGGTACGCCGTCACGATCAGCATCAGGATGACTGCCGGTGCTACGAGCTTGAGGCCGAGTCTGTTTTCTCCGACCGCCCGGTCGCTGGCCTGTGCCTTCGGTGCCTTCCCGGCCTTCGTTTCAGCCGTCGCAATGACGGTACTCATGAACAGGTCCTTTCCGTCATAGCAACGTCTCTCCCTTGAGGACGTCCTCGATGAACGTCGCCGACTCCTTCGGGGTGTTCTCGTCGACGCTGGTCGGCGAGTGCCAGGTGCTCTGGATGGCGCTGGAGATATCGCTCCAATACGGGGTCACCGATCGCGGTGCCGCAGCGTCGACGCTCTCCTGGAACAGGGCAAGCAGGTCAGGCGGATAAAGCTTCTTGAGCGGTGCGTAGTCGTATCCTCCCGGACTGGCCGGCATGTTCCCCGTCAACTCCGCATTGATGCCCTGACTCTCGGCGGAGGTCATACACCCGACGGCTTCCATCGCTTCGTCGATGTAGCGGGAATGCTTGCTCACACCGATGGCGATCCCGCCGTAGGGCGGTCGCGCCTCCTTGCCAGCCACCGTCTGGGGGTACGTGGTGTAACCG
>JACCZJ010000210.1 GCA_013696065.1 Nocardioidaceae bacterium | reverse complement strand
CATCGGGACCCTCCGCACTGGGACTCTCCGCATCGGGACTGGGTGGATCGATGTCCTTTGTCTCGGCGGGGTGAGAGGCTGGGACGACTGGCGGCTCGTCGAGAGGCTTGGTCATCGAGCCCGTTGGCCACGCCGACTGGGCATGGCCAAGACACCAGCAGGAACCGGCGGCAGCCCAGCTGCGGTGCACAGTAGGTCGCCCCATGCCTCGACATGAGACGTGATGGAGCCAAGAGGTGACCAGGACGCTCGGATCTCTAGTTCGGCGCTGGCTGGCTCACCGTCCATGCCACCGAAGCTTTCCGATGCGACTCGTGTCACGGTGCCACTAGGGGCGAGGTAGTCGGCGTCGTGAGCCGTGAGCGACTCCAGCAGCCAGCTCCAACCCACCGCGCTCAACATGGGGTCGGTGACCATCTCGGGGTCGATGGAAGCGCGAGCGTAAGCGACGCAGCGGAAGTTCCCTTGCCAGGCGTCGTTGCCGGCAGGGTCGTGGAGCAGCACGAGCCGCCCGCCGCCTGTGTCTTCACCGGCGATAGTGATGTCGGCCGACAGGGCGGCGGAATAGGGGGCGATCCGCTGCGGGGCCGGCATCTCTTCACACGCGATCTCGGGTCTGAACCGGGCCGCTCTGAGCTGTTCGAGCGCTCGCCTGAACTCCTCAGGGGGGGCATCGAGGTCTTTGCGGGCGGCCATGTTAAGAGGGTATGCGGTGAGTAACATCACGGCCCACCGCGACTCGCCGCGTTCGCGGTTCGCTGGCTCGTGCAAGGATCGCAGACGTGACTTCGACACCCACCCCGACCACTCCGGCTGCGCAATCTACGTCGACAACATCTGCTTCGACACCCACCCCGAAGACCCCTGCTGCGCAATCTGCGTCGACGACTTCTGCTGCCGCCCGCCCGTCCGACAGCCCACTGGTGCGCGCGGCGCGGGGTCGGTCAACACCGCATGTTCCGGTGTGGTTCATGCGGCAGGCCGGTCGCTCGTTGCCTGAGTACCGCGCGCTGCGCCAAGGCGTGGCGATGCTCGACGCCTGCATGCGCGCGGATCTGATCATCGAGATCACGCTCCAGCCCGTACGTCGCTACGGCGTCGACGCGGCCATCCTTTTCAGCGACATCGTGCTTCCTCTCAAGGCGTTGGGCTTCGACCTCGACATCGTTCCCGGCGTGGGACCGGTCATCGCTGAGCCGATCACCGACTCGGCTGCCGTCGCTGCGATCCCGACTTTCGATGCTGCACGGGTCGATTTCGTTGCCGAGGCGGTTGCCGGCTTGGTGTCCGAACTCGGGTCGACTCCGCTCATCGGGTTCGCGGGTGCGCCGTACACGTTGGCGTCGTACTTGATCGAAGGGGGGCCGTCCAAGGAGCACGCCAAGACCAAGGCGCTCATGCACGGCGCGCCCGATGTGTGGCGGGCACTGATGGAGCGGTTGGCCGTCATCTCCGCTGAGTTCTTGCGCGTGCAGGTCGAGGCGGGGGCCGCCGCCGTGCAACTCTTCGACTCGTGGGCAGGAGGGCTATCGCCGCACGACTATCGCACCCATGTGCTGCCGCATAGCGCTGCGGTATTCGCGGACATCGCAGATCTGGGCGTGCCCCGGATCCACTTCGGAGTGGCGACAGGGGAGTTGCTCGCCGACATGTCCACCGCGGGAGTCGAAGTGATGGGCGTCGACTGGCGAGTGCCGCTCGATCGTGCCGTCGACCGTGTCCAGCCTGGCCAGGCGCTGCAGGGCAACCTCGACTCGACGCTGGTGTTCGCGCCGTGGGACGTCATCGAGAGCGAGACGCTGCGCGTGTTGGAGGCTGGTCGACTGGCGCCGGGCCACATCTTCAACCTCGGGCATGGCGTACTACCGGATACCGACCCCGATGTGCTTGCCCGCTTGGTGGATTTCATTCACTCGCAGGAGTCGCCCGTCGAGGGGTGAGTCGGCGTACCGCGATCCAGCCGATCAGGGCCACCGCCACCGCCAGCGTTCCAAGGGGCAACACCAGACCGAGTGCATGGGCGGAACCGACCACAAAGGTGACCAGGCCCTCCCAGCCGCCCTTGATGCCGGCGATGAAGCCCGCCTGGTCGGCGTCGGTCGGAGACTGTTCCTCGTCGGGAAGGCTGACGTTGATCGTGATCGTCGACATCGTCGTCCTGGCGGCCAAGGCGCGCTGCTGCGCTTGGAGAGCCTCGAGGTCGGCCTCGCGACTCGACAGCTCCCGTTCGAGGGTGATGATGTCGCCCAGCTTCCGTGCTTGCGAGAAAAGTTGACGGATCTGCTCGATCGACTCCTCGGCGCTCCTCACCCGGGAGTTGACATCGGCGATCTTCGCGGTCACATCCTCGTCGGAGCTCGTTTTGGAAACCAGGTCGCCCAATGTGGCCACCGCGTCGAGTGAGTCTTCGAACGTGTCAACCGGCACCTGAAGGGTCAGACGTGACCTGCTCTGGCGCCCATCGGTGTCGGTGTAGGTCTCCTCGTTCGAGATGCCACCACCCACGGACGCAGCAAGAGCCTCAACCCGCGCCACCACGTCGCCCACGTCGTCTGACTCGAGGATGACGGCACCGACCTTGATGACGGCTGGCGTTGCGGCGGAGACGAGGTCGACTTCGGAGTCGGCGCCGTCCTGCCCGGCGGCCGCTGGCCGGTCTCCTGCCGGAGCCCCTTCATCTTCGCTGTACGCAAGATCGCCGACAGAGCCCGTCCTTTCGCCGGCTACCGGGCTGAGGGAGCCTCCCGAGTCCTCGCTCCCGCCGCTGCAAGCAGCGACGACCATGGTGCTGAGGAGGGCGATTCCAGCAAGGGCCATGGACCGGGGCGGCCGGGTGACTGTTTTCATGCCAGTCAGACGCACACCCTGGCCGCTCGGTTCCAACCGGACGCGGCAGGTGACTCGATTGTGCCGGCGTTAGCGACCGCAATCCAGTCACGTTTCGATCCTTCGGCTCCAGGACCGGTGCAATGACGGCAAGACAAGAAACCTTGGGGCTGGCTGCACGTTCGTCACCCTCGCGGCCCGTGTGGGCTTGACAGGTTTGTCAGAGTGAGGCATGACATCATCGAGACGCCGGGTCGCCGTAGTGGGCGCGGGGATTGCCGGGCTCAGCGCCGCGCACGCATTGTTGGTCGCCGAACCAGACCTCCAGGTGACCCTCTACG
>JACCZJ010000184.1 GCA_013696065.1 Nocardioidaceae bacterium | reverse complement strand
CGCTGACACTGTGCACCACCCTCGCAGCATGCGGGGGTGGTGCGGAGGAGGCGGCCGGCACCGCGCCGGAGTCGCAGACCGAAAACAAGCCCACTCAGTCCGTCAGCACGGGCGGCCAGATCATGCTGGCGGGGGAGTGGCCACTGACTGGCGCAGCGCTCGAGGGCGATGCACCGCAGCACCCGGTGTACGTCGTGAAGATGGACAACACCGCGAGTTCAGCGCCTCAAGTCGGCCTCGGTTCGGCCGACATGATCGTCGAGGAGCTGGTCGAGGGCGGGCTGACCCGCCTCGCAGCCTTCTATTATTCCGACATCCCAGACCAGGTCGGCCCGGTTCGGTCGATGCGCGCTTCGGACATCGGAATCGTCAAGCCGGTTGCGGCCTCGCTGGTGGCATCGGGCGGCGCCAAGCCGACGATCGCCCGGCTGGCCGATGCGCAGGTGACAACGTCGATCGAGGGCGCAGCCGGTTTCCTTCGCAGTGACGACCGCCTTGCGCCGTACAACCTCTTCATGGCATTGAGTGAGCTGGCCGACAAGCCCGAGGAAGGATGGCAGGCCCCTGCGTCGTCCTATCTGGCGTTCGGCGACGAGGCCGCTTTCGAGGGCACCATCCCTGTGGACCAGATCACCGCCACCTTCTCACCCGGCCACAGCACTCCATGGAAGCTCACCGGTGATGGCTGGACGCGGCCTGCGTCGTTCGCCGAGGAGGGCGACGACTTTGTTGCCGACAACGTGTTGCTGCTGAAGGTGAAGGTGGGGAACGCCGGCTACAAGGATCCCGCGGGGAACCCGGTCCCGGAGACCAAGTTCTACGGCGAGGGCGACGCTGTGCTGGTCCACGGCAGCAAGGCGCTGCGGGCCACCTGGAGCAAGGGTGACGCGAGCAGCGAGCTGACCCTCGAAGACGCGAACGGCGATGAGGTGACCGTGCCCGTCGGACGCACCTGGATAGAGCTGGTGCCAGCCAAAGATGGAGCGGTCGTCCTCAGCAAGTAGTCAGCTGGCGGGCAACAGCCCATGGACATACCCCCGCCACTTGTTGCGATGATGGGTGCATGGCCAGCGCTCCCTCCGTGTCTTACTCGATCACTGTTCGACTCGTGGTCCCTGCGGGTGGCTCAGCGGTCAGCCAGCTGACCACTGCCGTCGAGGCTGCTGGCGGGCACGTCACGGCGCTGGACGTGACGGCCTCCGGTGTTGACGAGCTTCGCATCGACGTCACGTGTGCCGCGCGAGACACCGACCACGCCAACGAGATCGTCGAGGCACTGCACGGCGTCGAGGGAGTCGATGTCCACAAGGTGTCCGACCGGACCTTCTTGATGCACCTGGGTGGCACGATCGAGATGGCGTCGAAGCATCCCATCCGTAACCGTGACGAATTGTCGATGGTCTACACCCCAGGAGTGGCACGGGTCTGCTTGGCCATTGCCAGCAACCCCGAAGACGCACGCCGCCTCACTATCAAGCGCAATGCGGTCGCCGTGGTCACGGACGGTTCGGCCGTTCTGGGGTTGGGCAACCTCGGGCCCGCAGCAGCACTGCCGGTGATGGAGGGCAAGGCAGCGCTGTTCAAGCGGTTCGCGGGCATCGATGCCTGGCCCTTGTGTCTGGACACCCAGGACGTGGACGAGATCGTCCGCACCGTGCAGATCCTGGCGCCCGGATTTGCCGGGATCAACCTCGAGGACATCTCGGCGCCGCGCTGTTTCGAGGTGGAAGCTCGGTTGCGGAAGCTGCTCGACATACCCGTTTTTCATGACGACCAGCACGGCACCGCGATCGTGGTGCTCGCGGCATTGACCAACGCACTGCGAGTGGTGAACAAGAAGATCTCAGAGGTGCGCATCGTGCTCTCCGGGGCCGGCGCTGCTGGATCGGCGATCGTGCGGCTGATTCTCGAGGCGGGCGCCGGGAGCGTCGTCGTAGCGGACATTGAGGGAGTCGTCCATGGAGGACGCCCTGGCCTCACCCCCTCGCTGCGCTGGATCGCGGAGCACACCAACGCGGCTTTAGTGACCGGCTCGCTCAAGGATGCCGTGCGTCAAGCAGATGTCTTCATCGGCGTCTCGGCCCCCAACCTGCTCGATGCGACCGATATCGCTGCGATGGCGAATGACGCCATAGTCTTCGCCCTCGCGAACCCAGATCCCGAAGTTGACCCCGCTGAGGCACGCAAGCACGCGGCCGTCGTCGCCACCGGCCGCTCCGACTACCCCAATCAGATAAACAACGTGCTCGCCTTTCCCGGTGTCTTCCGCGGGCTCCTCGATGCTTCTGCCACCACGATCAACGACGCGCTGCTGCTAGCGGCTGCACACGCGATTGCGTCGGCGGTCACCGACGCCGAGCTCAACGCCAACTACGTCATACCGAGTGTCTTCCACGAAGAAGTGCACAAGGCCGTCGCGACCGCCGTCAGGGACGCGGCACACAAGGTGAGTTGATCGCGATGCCCTTTTACGCCGGCCAGCTGCTCGTCGCCACCCCGGAGTTACTGCACCCGGAGTTCAACCGCACCGTCGTTTTGCTGCTCGATCACGACGAGGACGGCGCCATCGGGGTGGTTCTCAACCGGCCGATGGAGCTCCCTCTTCGGGCCGTGCTGCCCGACTGGGCAGAGTCGGTGGCTGCGCCCCATCTGCTGTTCAGCGGTGGGCCCGTTTCGCGCGAGTCCGCGTTAGCGGTGGGGTTGTCGCTGGGAGACGGACCCGCCGACAGCTTCCGACGGCTCACCGGCGACTTCGGGCTCATCGACCTCGACGCCGAACCGGGCAGCGTGCTCCAGGATCTGATCGGCTTGCGCGTCTTTTCCGGCTATGCCGGTTGGGGCCACGAACAATTGACAGCAGAGATCGAGGAGGGATCGTGGTACATCGTCAACGCCGTACCCACGGATCTGCTGACCTCGCACCCGGAGGAGCTGTGGCGCTCCATCCTGCGTCGTCAACCCGGTGAGTTGGCCAACCTGTCGACGATGCCCGACGACCCCACCCTCAACTAGCCGTCGTCGTAGACTCAGTGCGTGAGCATCCAACTGAGCCCTGGCGTCGAGACTGTCGAGGATCGGCGTACCAAGGAGACTCTCGACGATGGCGACCACGACCGGTTCAGCCACTACGCCCGCAGGGACAAGCTGACCGAGGCGATGGTCATGGGCACTCCTGTGGTGGCCCTGTGCGGCAAGGTGTGGGTCCCGAGTCGTGACCCCAAGAAATTCCCCGTCTGCCCAGCCTGTAAAGAAGTCTGGGAGTCGATGGGCAAGGGCGACGACAGCAGCGACAAGTGAACACCCGTTGCCTGCTGTCAGCGTCTGCGAAGACCGTCTTGTGCGGCGCTTGATTGGGCACTTCCACTCCCGTCACCACGATCACTCCGGCCGGTCCCCTCTCCGCTGACTATCGCGCCCTCTCGATTGGCGTCTGCTCACTGATCTTGGGTCTCGCCTTCGAATTCATGGCTGTGGCCACGGCATTGCCGGTCGCCGCCAAGGAGCTGGGCGGCCTCGGGCTCTACCCCTGGGCCCTGACCGGCTTCCTCGGAGCGGCCATGTTTGCCAACGGCGTCGCCGGTGAGGTCTGCGACCGGGTGGGGCCCCGCCTGCCCGTCATCTTTGGGTCTGTGACCTTCGGGGTGGGGCTGCTGGTGTCTGGCCTCGCCCAGTCGATGCCGATCCTGATCCTCGGGCGGGTCGTGCAAGGCCTGGGCGCCGGCTTCATGATCGTGGCGGTGTATGTCGTCATCGCGCAGTGCTACCCCGACGCGTCTCGTCCGAGGATGATGTCACTGCTTGCCACGACCTGGGTGGTGCCGTCCGTGGTGGGGCCATTCATCGCGGGGGCGCTGACTGAGCTGGCGTCGTGGCGGTGGGCTTTTTTGGCCTTGGCGCCGCTCGTCCCGTTGCCGTTGATCGCCGTACTGCCTCGAATCTCAAGCACGGTTGGCTCTAACGTCCGTCGCTCCGGACGCGTCCGGCTCGCCGCGACGATGGCAGTCGGTGCCGCACTGCTGCAGTGGGCCGGCATCGAGGCAGAAC
>JACCZJ010000176.1 GCA_013696065.1 Nocardioidaceae bacterium | reverse complement strand
GTCAAGCCCTGACGCGGCGATCGCATTGAGCCTCGTGATGATCGTGGTCTCCGTGGCGGTGCTCGCGTTGCTGCGTGAGCGGTGGGTGTCGGGTGTGAGCGCGTGACCCTGGAGGCACGCTTCGCCGTACGACGTCGCGACCACACCACCGAGGTTTCGCTCGACGGTCGGGCCGGAGAAGTCATCGGCCTGATCGGGCCCAACGGCGCCGGCAAGTCGACCGCTCTGGCGGCGCTGGCGGGTCTGGTGCGGATCAGCAGCGGCGAGATCCGGTTGGCGGAGCGAGTGCTCGCCTCCCCGACCGTGCACATGCCCGCCCATCAGCGCAACGTCGGCTACGTTTTCCAGGACCGTCTGCTCTTCCCTCACCTGACCGCGATCGAGAACGTCGCCTTCGGGTTGCGGGCACGCGGCACCAGCCGTCGTACGGCCAGAGAGCAGGCCAGAAACTGGCTCGACCGCCTCAGCGTGGGCGACCTGGCCGACAGGCGGCCCGCGCACCTCTCGGGCGGGCAGGCGCAGCGGGTCGCAATCGCGCGGGCGCTGGCGTGCGAGCCGGCCCTGCTCCTGTTGGACGAACCGACCGCCGCCCTCGACGCAGCCGGAGCGATGACGCTGCGCACCCAATTGCGTGGGCACCTCGGCGGCTTCGCCGGTGTCAGCATTCTGGTCACCCACACAGCACTCGACGCCATGGTCGTCGCCGACCGGTTGGTCGTGCTCGACCAAGGGCAGATCGTGCAGACCGGGTCCCCTGCCGACGTGGCCGCGCATCCGCGCACCACTCACGTGGCCGCTCTCGTCGGACTCAACCTCATCCGCGGCCACGCGACCCGCGGCGAGATCGCTGTCGGCGCTAGTCAGTCCATCGTCGCCGCCCAGCCGCTCAACGGTCCGGCGTTCGCGGCCTTCTCCCCGGCGACGGTCAGCTTGTTCACCGAGCGCCCAGCCGGGAGCCCTCGCAACGTGTGGCGGGGCAAGGTGGTCTCGTTGGCGCCTCACGGGGACGCGGTACGGGTGCAGCTCGACGCGGCCATGCCGCTGCTCGCCGATGTGACGCCTGCGGCTCTGGTCAGCCTGCGTCTTCAGCCTGGCATGGAGGTGTGGGCCTCGGTCAAGGCGACGGAGGTGAGCGTCTATCCAGCGTGACATCAGGTGCGATGCCGAGAGATCGCGGCAATGACTTACGCGGCGGCGAGTTACGATCAGCCCAGCCGACCTCAGGAGCCCTCTCGTGACCGATGAACGAGCCATCCCGCTTGCCGAACCACCCTTCGAGGCGCCAAAGAACGCCCCTGATCGCAACCTCGCGATGGAGCTGGTTCGGGTTACCGAAGCAGCCGCCATGGCTGCCGGCCGCTGGGTCGGTCGCGGTGACAAAGAAGGTGCTGATGCCGTGGCGGTCAACGCTATGCGGGCGCTGATCGGCACCGTGGGCATGGATGGCGTGGTCGTCATCGGCGAGGGCGAAAAAGACAACGCCCCTATGCTCTTCAACGGCGAACGAGTCGGCGACGGCACCGGCCCCCTGTGCGATGTGGCGGTCGACCCCATCGACGGCACCACGCTGACGGCCAAGGGTATGTCGAATGCCGTGGCCGTTCTGGCCGTTTCGCCCCGCGGATCGATGTACGACCCGTCGGCGGTGTTCTATATGGAAAAGCTGGCCACTGGCCCGGAAGCCGCCGACGTCGTGGACATCCGGTTGCCCGTTGGCGAGAATATCCGCCGCACCGCCAAGGCCAAGGGCAGCAGCATCGAAGACCTCACGGTGGTGGTGCTCGACCGCCCCCGACACAGCGGCCTCGTCGACGAGATCAGGGCGACCGGCGCGCGGATCAAGTTCATCATCGACGGTGACGTGGCCGGCGCCATCATGGCGGCCCGCCCGGACACCGGTGTCGACCTTCTGCTCGGTATCGGTGGCACCCCTGAGGGCATCATTGCCGCCTGCGCCATGAAGGCGCTGGGCGGAGTCATCCAGGGCAGGCTCTGGCCGATCGACGACGAGGAGCGGCAACGAGCGATCGACGCTGGCCATGATCTCGACCGCGTGCTGTCGACCGACGATTTGGTCGTAGGTGACGACTGCTTCTTCGTCGCGACGGGCATCACCGACGGGGAACTGTTGCGAGGCGTGCGGTATGCCCACTTCGGTGCCACCACGCATTCGCTGGTGATGCGGTCGCGCAGCGGCACGATTCGCTCGATCATCAGCGAGCACCAGTTCTCCAAGCTCAGGAGCTACTCGTCCGTGGACTTCGAACACGCGGAGACCAAGAAGAGCTGAGTGCCGGGTAGCGTCGGTGTGGTGGAGCAGAGCACCGAGCAGTACGCACGCCTGAGCAATGGCATCGAGCTGTGCTACGACACGTTTGGTAACCGCGATGCGCCGTGTCTGCTGCTGATCATGGGATTGGGCGGTCCGCTCACTTGGTGGAGCCCGGACCTGTGCAGATTGCTGGCAGAACGCGGTTTCTATGTCGTTCGCTACGACAATCGCGACGTGGGTCGGTCGACGAAGCTCACCACGTACGGCGGGCGACGCGGCCAGGTCGTCAAGAGCTTTGTCAGCTCCCGGACCGTGCTACCGAGGGCTCTCGCGCCCTACACCCCGCCCTACACCCTGAGCGACATGGCCAGTGACGCCGTGGGGCTGCTCGACCACCTGGGGGTCGACCGAGCTCACACGGTGGGAGTTTCCATGGGAGGCATGATCGGGCAGACCGTGGCGATCGATCACCCACATAGGGTGGCGTCCCTGGTGTCGATCATGTCGACAACCGGGCGACAGACGGTGGGATGGCAGGACCCGCGTCTGATCCCGCGGATGTTGGGCCGAGGTCGCCATTCTCGGGAGACCTACATGTACGAATCTGTCCGCACCTGGCGGGCGATCGGCTCTCCCGCCTACCCCATCTCCGTCGAGGAGGCCCGCGACCGCGCGGCCGAGACGTTCGACCGCGGCATCAGCCCGAGTGGGGTGATCCGCCAACTCCAAGCGGTGCTCGCCCAACCCAACCGATCCACCGCGCTCCGAGCGGTCACAGCGCCCACGTTGGTGATCCATGGCCTGGCCGATCGGCTCGTGCACGTGTCCGGGGGGCGCGCCACAGCCAGGGCGATCCCTGGCGCAGAACTGCTCCTGATCCCCGGGATGGGCCACGACATGCCACGCGAGGTTTGGCCGGTGCTGATCGACGGGATAGAGCGCACGGCGAAGCGGGCTCAATCGCCTACGTCTGAGGCCACCAGTTCAAGCAACTCGTCGAGCGCCTCGCGCAGATAGTCGACGAGGCGCCACACGTCAGGCACCAGCTCGCGGCAGGCGATCAGACCGATGTCCAGCGAGCCGTCATACGAGAAGACGGTGATGCTGAGTGCGCCGGTGAGGTCGGTGATCGCAGATGCGGGGTAGATCCCGAGGATCCGCGCCCCTCCGACATACAGCGGCATCTGCGGACCTGGCACATTGGACACGAAGAGGTTGAACGACGGCGCCCCGGCCGAGACCACGCGGAAGACGGCGCGGGCAGCGAGGCTGGCCCACAGGGTCGGAATCACGGTCGTGACGTCTTGCAGGATCGTGGTTGGCAACGCCTGGAACTGCTCCTTGGCCGCAGTCATCGACGCTTGCACCGCAGCCAGCCGCTGCGCGGGACCCTCGAGATGAGTCGGCAACTCCGCCAACATCATCGACACCTGGTTGCCGTCACCTTGGTGATCGGCGGTGCGGATCGAGACCGGCACCGCGACGACCAGGGGTTCTTCGGGCAGTCCGTCATGGTCGAGCAACCACCGCCGCAACGCTCCCGCACACAACGTCATGACGACGTCGTTGACGGTCAGCGCAAACCCGTTCTTGACCGATTTGACGTCCTCGAGGTCGACCGAGCCGAAGGCAAACCTGCGGTGCGCGGTGATACGAGCGTTGATCGGAGTCGACGGGGCGACCAGGGTACGACGGTTGACGACCTGCCCTTCCGAGCCGCCACCCACCGCCATGCTGGCGAGTGAACCAGCGATCTGACCGGCCGTCTTGGCGCCAGGCAGCAGCGACACGAAGGGCAGCTCGGCGATGTAGGGCAGCGCCCTGGGCAAGGTGCGAAGGGTCTCGGCAGGTTGCTTCACGGCTGCCTCGACGCCTCGCTGGAACAACTCGACCGGACTCGGCAGCGGAGCCGGGTCCCAGTATTCCTCCGGCGGCTCCTCGATCCTGGGCTCCACCGTGGTGTCGACGATCACCGCGAGAATCTCTGCGCCCGACACGCCGTCGATCGCTGCGTGATGCACCTTGCTGTAGAGGGCCTGGCGGCCGCCTTGGACGCCATGGATGAGATACATCTCCCACAGGGGCCTAGCCCGGTCCAGGGGCCGTGCATGGATGCGGCCGATCTGCTCACTGAGGTGCGCGTCATCACCAGGCTGTGGCAGTGCAATCTCACGGAGGTGGAACTCGATGTCGAAGTCGGGGTCGTCGACCCAATAGGGGCGCGCCAGGCCGAGCGGCACGGTGACCAGACGCTGCCTGAGCATGGGGGCGAGATGCAGCCTCGGCTCCAGGACCTCCCTCAACCCGTCAAGGGTGAGGGTGCCCTCGGGGGCCCCGGAGGGGTCGAGCAGCAACAAGCCGCCGAC
>JACCZJ010000170.1 GCA_013696065.1 Nocardioidaceae bacterium | reverse complement strand
GCGGTTGCGTGTCGACCTGAATTGGTCTCGGCGAGACCGCGGGCGTGAAGTTCCTTGGCGGTCAGCACCCACTCATGATGCCGTGCCTTCGGGCGTCGCCGCCACCGCCTTGACTCCGCGCTTGACGGCCCGTGCCTTCGAAGGCACGGTGTCGCCGGCGGGCAGCTTGCCCAGCAGGGCCGTAGCGATACGACCCGCCATCTGTGGCGCCGCGAAGGAGGTGCCGCTCCACAGGGCATAGCCGCTCACGAAACTGTCCGGGTCGATGGATTCACGCGTATGCCCGTAAGCGCGGGTACGAGCTCCTGGCTCCAAACCACCTTGGAACTGGGGAATCGTGCTGAGGACACTTGCGCCTTGCGCGTAGCTGCGAACCCAGGGACCGGTGTTGCTGAAGAGCGCGACGGTGCCATTGGGGTTGAGTGCGCCGACGGAGACGATGGGGACCCGGCCCGCCAACGGCGTAGCGCCACCGCCGCCCTTCCATGGAGCGAACGCTGCCGGATATTGCGGCCGGGCGGTTGCGTCGTTGCCGGCGGCGCACACCACGACGGTGCCGCACGCACTCATCACGTCCAGGACATCGAACAGGGTTTCGTCGAAAAGGTGATCCTCGGGGGTCTCGTGGTAGTAACCCATCGAGAGGTTGAGCACGTCGATGGGCCGGCCACCCTTTTCGCCGTCGTAATGCCGCCGTACGAGTTCGGCGATCTTCGTGATCGCATCGACCCAGTCCGACTCGATGATCGGCCCGTTGGAGGCGACGACCCGCCACGAGATGATGTCGGCATCAGGACATGACTGCCTGATGATCCCCGCGATGAAGGTCCCGTGACCTGACAGCGGATCCAAGCCGCCGTCGAGCGGCCCGACCAGATCACCACCGATCTCCGGGTTGGTTTGCGGATCCGAATGACCGATCACCTGACTGCCCAGCTTGACGTTCCGCTTCACAATGCCATCCAGCCAGGGATGTTTGCCGCAGCCGGTGTCGAGCACCGCCACCACCGGCCGTCGACCCTTGATCTCGCTGTCTGGTCTGCGGTACGGCGCTGGGCCGACGAACGCGACGGGTTGGCGACCCCCACTGCCGGGCCAGGCGTAGGAGCCCACCATCGACCAAGCCAGCGGGTTTGAGTGCTCGACCGGGTTTGAGTGCTCGACGGGATTGGAGTGCTCCACCGGGTTGATCGCCAGCACGTGATCGAGTCCCACTCCGCGCAGCGCCTCGATCCCGAACTGCGCGCGGGCCTGCTGCAAGAGGACCCAGCCGTCCGGTGCGACGGTCGCTTTGTCGGACTGCACCGATAGCAGCAGCCGCGTCACCCCAAGCGGGGCAGCGCCTTCGTCGCGCCGTCTGACGCGTGAGCGGGGGAATGCCCGGTCAACGGTTATTTCCCACCCCAGTGAAGACGCGACCTCTCGCAGGAGCGCGAGTACGTCGTCTTCGTCGCGGGATGCAGACATCACGAGCCGAGGTCCCACGTAGACCGTCGGGCGCGGTACGACACCTGCGATCGTCAGCGCGGTAGCCGGGTCGAGCACCCGGCCGTCGACTCGATCGAGCACGTCCCGCGAAGGCGGTGCCGGATTGCGGTCGACGCGCCATGGGATGTCGCCTTGGGCGTGTCCAGGCGTTTGCTTGTCTTGTTCGGAAGGGCGCGACACAAGCTGGTCCTTTCAGAGCTCGAACGCGGGTGTGGCGAAGGGGTGGTCAGGCTCTGCCGCGGAGTCTGTGAAGGCCAGCCAGAAGCGAGAGAGGCCAGCTGGCAACCACTCGAACTCAAAGCGCCCTGTCTCGTCGGCATCGGCGTAGCGAGTGTCGGCCTGCTGAGTCACCTTGACCGTCATCGACTGAGGGGGTGACAGCCACCCGTCCACCCGTCGGCGGCCGGCGGCATGAGTTCCCACCCGCAGCAGCAGTGAATACGGGCCGCTCGAAAAGACAACGGTGTAGGCGTCGCCGAGCCCTCGAACGCCCTCGAGTTCCCGGCTGCGCTCGACAAGGTGCAAGAGTTCGTACTCCACGTCGAGGTTGTCTCCTCCGATGGCGACGAGCACCTTGTCGACAAGGTCGGCTGGCATTGGATCTGCTTCTCGCCACATCGCGGCGATGTCTCCCAGCAACGCGTCTCGCTCAGACATGGGTCGAGCTCCCTTCGGCTGCCAGCAGATCCTTGAGCTTGGCTAGGCAACGCCCTCGGGTGGGGCCGATGCTGCCTATCGGCATACCGAGGCTCTCCGCCAAGCTGGTGTAGTCGGGTCGGTCGTCGAACGCGATGATGCGCAATAGGCGCTGACATCGAGGCGACAGCTTGTGCACCGAGTGCCAAAGCTGGTCGCTCTCGTCGGCTGCGATGACCTCGGTGTCGACGCCCGGATGATGAGGCAACCTGGCGGTCAGGATCTCGTCGTCCATGGGCGCCTGTCGCTCCGCCAGCTTCGCCACCCGCCAGGCTTCACGGCGCGCGGTGGTCATCAGCCAGGCTCCCACCGCCTGCGGCTCTGCGATCGACTCGTGGCGCCGTACCAGCGTCAGCCACGTCGTCTGTACGACGTCCTCGGCCTGGTCGCGGTCGAGTCGATAGGAACGCACAACCTGCCACAAGATAGGAGTGAGCGACCGAACCAGCTCGTCGAGAGCGTCGTGCTCGCCGGTGCGCCATCGACGAAAGTGTCGTGCGGACACCTCCCAGACAGACCCCTCGTCTGATTTGTCGGCAGCCTTCTGCACGGTCACGGTCGCCTCTCTCGACTCTGTCGGAATGGTGATCACGCTAGTGCAGGAGCAGGGGTTGGTGCCTGCAGATACATGTGGCGGCTTACTGATTTGTTCGAGCGGCGCTGTTGAACCTGCGATTGTGGAACGTCGTTGCTTCCGCTACCCACGCCTCGACGGGGCGTTTGCCCGCGTTTCCACGCCTGGCGCCTACTCGGCGCGGTCGAAGCTGTCACAAAGACGAGACGGCATCGTGTATCAGAGCCGACTCTTCCGTGTCCTGGGTGTGCGAGGACAACAACACACCGACTCGAGGGGGTCCACAATGTCCATCAGGAATCTGGCCGGCAAGACGCCGACCGCATACAAGGCGTCCGCGGTATCACTCGCCGCCGGCGGGGCCATCATCGCCGCCGCGATGGCCGCCGTCCCGAACACAGCCACCGCGGCTGGAGGAGAAGACACGCCTCCGGTCGCCGAGCAACAAGCCGCAGCCCTGGTGGTCAGCGGCTGCGACGGCGGGGAGCAGAAGGCGACCTGGAACCGCGGCTACTCGGGCTTCCTCCAGTCGACGGATGCGTCAAGCACCACTCTGCCAGGCGACCCGGTACGGATCCGTGGTCCGCAAACAGGACGAGACGTAGTGAGTGTGAACCTGTCCGCCGGTTCGTACTTGGATAGTGGCGCACAGGGAACCATCAAGGTGCTGTTGGACGGGGTTCCGATGGCGCCGTCTGACGTCAGCACCGGGAGCACGTTCTACCCAGAGGGCTACGGCACCGTGGCGCGGAACTATTGCCGCAAGATCGGCGACGGCTCCCACCGGCTCCGCGTCGTGTTCAGCGCGAACGACTTCGGTGCGGCCGGTACTTCGTCCTTCTACCTGCAAGACCCGATGGTTCACGTCGAGCAGAGCAAATGACCTGTCAGGCCAGCGGCTAGAGCGCTGGCCTGATTGCAAGGACAAAGGTGGGGCGGGACGAGGGGGTCGCCCTACCTTTGTCGCATGCCGGCCGCGGCAGCCGTATCGACGCGCACATGAACGATTGTGCGCACCCCACGGCCGAATCCAGCGTCACTTCCACGCACATGAACGATTCTGCGACCCTCACGTCCAACTCCGGTCCGTACTTCCGCGCACATGAACGCACTTGCGCACCCGCTGCAACGAACCGGGTGTGCTCAAGCACCCAGAGCCCGGGCCCTGGTCGGTTCCGCGCCTTGCCGCGCCAACGTCGCCACTGGGCGGATCTATCCTCTGCTAGAGATGATGGCGAAGGCCAGCGCAGGCCATCGAGCCATCGAACAGGAGGACTTATGACGTGACGCGTCGTCGTCACTGGAGGAGGCACCGGTATCGGCCGCGCCCCGGCGCAGCGGTTCGCCCGAGACGGTGACGAAGTAGTCATCGTGGGCAGACGCGAAGACGTCCTGTTGGCCACGGCTGGCGACATCAACGCCAGCGTCGGGGCGGAAATGGTCACCTGTCGAGCCGTGGACCTCGCCGATCCCGCCGCCGTCGAGTCACTCGTGGCCGGGCTGTTCGCAGACGAGCCGATCGACATACTCGTCAATACGCCGGCGGCATGTCCAGCGGTGCTGGTGAGTCGCTCGCGCAGATCGCCGAACACTGGTTGGCGGACTTCCGCGGCAACGTGTTGACTGTGGTGCTGCTCACCGAGGCGCTCCTGCCGCGCATGCGCCGCCTAGGCGGGCGCATCCTCGCGATGAGCTCGATCGCCGGCGTACGTGGGCCTGGCGCTTACGGGGCGGCCAAAGCCGCGCTGCACGCGTGGGCCTTCGGATTGGCGGCCCAGCTCGGTCCGGACGGCATCACCGTGACTGTGGTGGCACCCGGTTTCGTCCCGGATACCGAATTCTGGGAGGGTCGGCTGCGTCGGAAAGCGTGGTGCCTCGGGTGGCCTCGACGCTGGTCAAACGCTCAGGTACGCCGGAGGAGGTGGCCGAAGCGGTCACCTACCTTGCGTCATCGCTAGCCGGCTCACCACCGGTCAGATCCTTCAGGTCAACGGCGGCGCCGCGCTGGGCAGGGGTTGAGCAGGCCTCGGCTCGCGCCGGAGTCACGGCCAGCGCACACCCTCAAGGAAGGTCAACCGATGCTCGCTGGTCAGGCTTCGAGCACCACGGGGATGATCATCGGGCGGCGGCGATGCTTTTCGTTGACCCAGCGGCCGGTGGTCCTCCTGATGACCTGCTGAAGCTGGAAGGTGTCGTCGTTGCCGTCGTTGACTGCTTTGATCAGCGCGTCCTCGATCAACGGACGAACCGCCTCGAAGATAGTGTCGTCTTCGACGAAGCCCCGCGCGTGGATTTCCGGCCCGGCAATGAGCTTGCCCGACGCCGAGTCCATCACGACCATCACCGAGATGAACCCTTCGTCGCGGAGGATGCGACGGTCCTTCAGGGCGCTCTCAGTGATGTCGCCAACCGATGCTCCGTCGACGAACACGTAGCCACACTCGACCTTGCCGGTCACCGTGGCGACTCCGTCGACCAGATCCACCACGACGCCGTCCTCGGCGAGCACGACTCGTTCGCGGGGTACGCCGGTGTCGACCGCCAGCTGGGAGTTGGCCACCAAGTGCCTGATCTCCCCGTGCACCGGCATCACGTTGCGCGGCCGCACGATGTTGTAGCAGTAGAGGAGCTCTCCAGCGCTGGCATGGCCTGACACGTGCACCATCGCATTGCCCTTATGTACGACGTTGGCGCCGAGCTTGGTCAGCCCGTTGATGATGCGGAACACCGAGTTTTCATTGCCCGGGATCAAGCTGGACGCCAGCACGACTGTGTCACCGGGCTCGATGTGGATGCGGTCGTGGTTACGATGCGCGATACGCGCCAACGCTGACAGCGGCTCACCCTGTGACCCGGTGGAGATGATGACGACCTCGTCTGGGGCGTACTTGTCGAGCTCTTTGAGGTCGACCAGGGTATGGGGCGGGACTGACAGGTAGCCCAAGTCGCGGGCTACGGCCATGTTCCGGACCATGG
This sequence comes from Nocardioidaceae bacterium, assembly GCA_013696065.1. Taxonomy (GTDB): domain Bacteria; phylum Actinomycetota; class Actinomycetes; order Propionibacteriales; family Nocardioidaceae; genus JACCZJ01. The sequence goes on along the minus strand of JACCZJ010000170.1, from coordinate 3,814 downwards.
ATCGGCCCACGTACGCGACCTTGCGGCCTTGGGAGACGGCAGCGTCCATGACCTGTTGGACGCGATGGACATGCGAGGCGAAGCAAGCCACGATGATGCGCTGCGCGCTCTTGGCGAAGACGCGCTCGAGCACCGGACCGATCGCCTGCTCAGACGTCGTGAACCCCGGAACTTCGGCGTTGGTCGAGTCCACCATGAAGAGGTCGACGCCTTCTTCGCCAAGCCGGGCCAACGCCCGCAGGTCGGTGATACGCCGATCGAGCGGCAGCTGATCCATCTTGAAGTCGCCGGTGTGCAGCAGCAGCCCAGCATCTGTGCGTACGGCGACAGCCAGCGCGTCGGGGATGGAGTGGTTGACGGCGACGAACTCCAGGTCGAACGGCCCGAACTGAGACCGGTCGCCTTCGCGAACCTCGTACTTGGGCGCCCGCGTCTGCCGGTGCTCCCGCAACTTGGCCTCAAGCAGCGCCAGCGTCAGCTTGGACCCGACAAGGGGGATGTCGGGCCGCTCGCGCAATAGGTAGGGCACGGCGCCGATGTGGTCTTCGTGCCCGTGGGTCAAGACCACCGCCTCGATGTCGTCGAGGCGGTCCCTGATGGGTTCGAAGTCAGGCAGGATGAGATCGACGCCGGGCTGGCTCTCGTCCGGGAAGAGCACCCCGCAGTCGATGACTAACAGACGGCCCTGGTTTTCGAGGACAGCCATGTTGCGGCCCACCTCACCCAGTCCACCAAGCGGGATGATGCGCAGGCCGCCCGCCGGCAGCTCAGGTGGCGGTCCCAGCTCGGGGTGAGGGTGGCTCATTCGGTGGTGTCCTCCAAGAACTCTGCGGCGATCAGGTCGCGTTTCAACTCGGCGACCTGGGTTTCGTTAGCGGGTATGAGCGGCATGCGCACGTGACGGTTTGTGAGGTGCCCCTGCAGCTCGAGCGCTGCCTTGACCATGATGGCGCCCTGAGTGCGCGTCATGATGGCCTCGACCGCGGGCAGAATGGAGCGATCGACCTTGCGTGCAAGGTCGAGATCACCCGCGTCGAGGGCGGCGATCATGTCGGCATAACGCTGACCAGCGACGTGGCCGACCACCGACACCACACCGACCGCGCCGAGGGCCAACCAAGCCAGGTTGAGCGCGTCATCGCCGCTGTAGATGGCGAGCTCAGTCGATCGCAGCAACCAACTGCCGGCATACAGATCGCCGCTGGCCTCTTTGACCGCGACGATTCGCTCGTGTTCGGCGGCCCGAGCCAGAGTCTCAGCGGCGATTTTGACACCCGTGCGGCCTGGTATGTCGTACAGCATGACGGGCAGCTCGGTCGCGTCCGCGATCGCTTCGAAGTGTGCCGCGATGCCGGCCTGGGGTGGTTTGCTGTAGTAGGGGGTGACGGCCAGCAGGCCATCGGCGCCAGCTGCGGCCGCGGCGGTGGCCAAGTGGATCGAGTGTGCGGTGTCGAAGCTGCCGACTCCCGCCACGATCGTGGCACGGTCCCCCACGGCCTCGATCACTGCGCGCAACAGGGCGTCCTGCTCTGCATCCGTGACGGTCGGCGACTCTCCCGTCGTGCCCGAGAGGACCAGCCCGTCGTGACCTGAGTCGACGAGGTGTTCTGACAGTCTCGCCGCCGCCGCGAGGTCGACAGCCCCGGAAGCGTCGAATGGCGTGATCATCGCAGTGAGCACCCGCCCGAAGGGCGCAGAAGCCATAGGGGTCATAGCGAGCAGATTACCGTTTGGGGTACGGCGGCGGGCCGACCGCCACTCACGAGCGCGGAGGCAGGATCGCCGACGGCCGCCTGCGACTGCACGTGGCTTCCCAACCTGCCACTCACCTCAAGGATCCGAGTCTCGCGTCGCTCGGGCAACGTGTGGCTCAGATCCGTCGGGGGCAGAGCGCCCAGCTAGTCAGTTAGCCGCGAGTTCCACCGTTACCAAGCGGGGATCGCTCTGGGTCAGGCGTCTTGTTGGGGTCGGTGGGCGGCGGCAGGTCGGGCGCGAGCGGCTCACTCTCGGCGGCTACGCGTTCGCCGGGGTCACCGCGCCTGCCGGCCAGCGAGGTGATCACCGTGTTCCCCACCGCAACCACCGGTACGGCGAGCAGGGCGCCGACCACTCCCGCCACGGCAGCGCCGGTCGCAATCGCCAAAATGACCGCCAAGGGGTGCACGTTGACTATGCGCCCCAGCAGGAACGGCTGGAGCACGTGCGACTCGATCTGCTGGACCAGCAGCACAACACCCAAGACGGCCAAGGCGATCAGCGGACCATTCGCCACCAAGGCGACGAGCACGGCCAGCGCGCCGGTGATGAGCGCACCGACGATCGGGATGAAGGCACCGAGGAAGACCAAGACGCCCAACGGCACCGCGAGCGGCACTCCGAGCAGCGCTGACCCGACTCCGATCCCAATGCCGTCGATCAGCGCGACCAGCAGCGTGGCCCGCACGTAGTGGCTCAACGTCACCCAACCCGAACGCGCAGCTTCATCCATCGGAGCCTGCGCACGTTCGGGGCCTATCCGCAAGAGCCATGCCCAGATGCGGTGGCCGGACGACAAGAAGAAGAACGCGGCGAACAGCGCGATGAAGAAGCCCTCGGCCAGATGGGTGGCCGTCGAGGCGACCCCGAGCGCGCCCGACACGAGACCCGACCGGTTAGCCGAGGCAGCCTCCTCCGCCTTGGTGATGTAGCCCGCCAAGGTGTCGGCGTTGATGTTGAGCGGTCCGGTGCGCAGCCAGGTGCGCACTTCCACCAGGCCGGCTTCGGCCTGGTCACGAAGTTCCGGGAAACCGCTGGCCGCTTGTTGGCCGACCAGGGTGAACAGGCCAATGACCAGGGCCAAGGTGCCGAGCAGGACCGCCAGGGCAGCCAGCCCGCGCGGGATGGCGCGGGCGAGTCGGTCGACCAGCGGGTGCAGCAGCGCCGCCAGCAGCAGCGCGATGACGAGCGGCACGAAGATATTGGAGTACTCGCGGATGATCAGGCTAAGCCCGTACAGACCCAGGCCAATGACGCCGAGACGCCACGTCCATTCCGAGGCCGTTCGGACCCCAGGGGCAACCCACACCGGTGACGGCGACGTCGCTGTGGGCGAGTCAGGAATCCTAGACGTATCCCTAGGCGAGGCAGGAGTAGGTGAGGTCGACACGTGCGCTTGGCTGTCTACTCCTGGGGGGTTGATGTGGGGGCTGCTCTCAGACGTGGTTGCCATGGTGCTCCCTATACCCTTCTGGGCTTCGCGTTCTCATAAGTCATACCGGTCTTAGTTTCAGGTGCTGCCGCTCAGTGCACCACGTGCCGAGCGACGACGAGGCGATGATCAGGCCGGGGCGGCCGCCCGACTGGGAGGTTTGCGCAGCACAAGGCTGACCTAGCTCATCATCGTGGAATGCTTGACCGGTCCTCGACAATGCCCAGCCACGCCGGTGCCCCAACCAGTTTAAGACGTGTGTGGCGTCCACCCGCCATCAGAGCGAGCGCACTCTTGCCGGTGACGGTCAGCCAGCAGGCTCATCGTCATACGGCAATGGGAGCTTTGATCGCCGGATGCGGGTCGTATCCAGACACCTTGACTTGGTCCAGATCGAAGCCGGCGATGTCGATGCCCGCCCGATCGAGCCACAGCTCCGGCAGCGCGCGCGGGTCTCGAGCGAGCTGTTGTCGCGCCTGCTCGAGATGGTTGACGTACAAGTGTGCGTCGCCGAGGGTGTGAACGAAGTCACCAACGTGCAGACCGGTCACATGCGCGACCATGTGGGTCAACAGCGCGTACGACGCGATGTTGAACGGCACCCCCAAAAAGACGTCAGCAGACCTC
>JACCZJ010000169.1 GCA_013696065.1 Nocardioidaceae bacterium | reverse complement strand
GGACACCTGGCTCACAGCGTCACCGTACTGGGCGGTGGGCATCTACATCTCCGGCGACTCCCGAGGCTGCTTCAGTCAGCCGAACCTCACGCCGACCTGGATATCCACACAGCTGGGGAACGGCTGGAGGTTGCTGCCTTTGACAGTCGGTCCGCAGGCGTCCTGCACCAGCAGGGAGAGGTACCTGGAGCAGGTGCGGATCAGCCCAAATCCCACCAGGAACTACGCAGTGGCGCGCCTGCAGGGCCGTGATGAGGCCACCAAGACGGTCACCGCGGCGCAGGGCTTGGGCATCGCAGGGGGGAGCACGCTGTGGTACGACATCGAAGCCTTCGACATCAGCGGCACCCAGTGCCGCGAGTCGGCCACCAGCTTCCTCTCGGCCTGGACCAACAGGCTGCATGCACTCGGGTACGTGTCCGGGATCTACTCCAGCGCCGCTTCCGGGATCAAGATGCTCGATGACGCCAACGCCTACACACCCGGCAAGTACGCGATGCCAGACCAGGTGTGGATCGCGGACTGGAATGGCAAGGCCGACATCTACTCGCCGTACGTGCGCTCCACCAGCTGGATGCCTCACCAGCGGGTCCATCAGTATCTCGGCGGACACAACGAGACCTACGGCGGTGTGACGATCAACGTCGACAGCAACTACATGAGTCTCGGCCGCGGCTCGGTCTCGTCCGCACCGCCCTTGGCGTGCGGGGTGGGAATCGATTTCCCCGACTATCATCCGCAAGCACAGCGCGACACGGGTGACGAGGTGAAGGCGTTGCAGTGTCTGCTCACGCGCAAAGGGTTCTATGACGGAGAACTGCACGGGTCGTTCACCCGGAGGACTTACCAGGGCGTGGTGGATTACCAGACGGCACGCGGCATGCGGGTCACCGGCATGGTGTCCCTGAGAACCTGGACGGCGATCCTGTCGGAGGGCGTGACGCCGGTCCTGAAGTACGGCTCCTCCCGGAACGGCGTCCGTCGAGCGCAGCGATCGCTGAATGCGGGAATCGATGCGCGGCTATCGATCACCGGCGTGTATGACGCCGCCACGGCTGAGGCTGTCGCCACGTACCAAGGGGTTCGAGGTCTTCCCCGGACCGGCGTGGTCGCCGTCGACACCTGGGCCCAACTTCAGCGCGGCAACCACTGACCAGGTCCGCGTCTTCGCCGACGGACTCTATAACGCTGCGCGGCTGTCAGCTTGCGCGAGACGAGGGACAAAGGAGAGCCATGTGTCGTCGCTCTCCGAGATGAGGCACCGGTACCGGCAACCGCCCGCAGGTCTGGACCGGGTGCGTTGGTTCTTTCTGTGCTTCGCGGTGTTCACGCTGGCATCATCGTCATTCCAGATCGTGTTCAACAGCCCCGTGCCGTTGGGCTTCTGGGCCTCCGGGGCACTAGCACTCGGCTATCTGCTCTGGCGTCGCCTGCGCGAATACCGCGACAGGCGGCTTCAGGCGGCCCGTTGGGACGCGGTCGAGCTTCTCGCGCTGTTCGTGGGTCTGCTCACTGCCGGCCCGTTGTCCGGCGGCATCTCCTTGTTGTATGGAGGCATTTTCTTCCGATCCGTCTTCGGGTCCTCTCGGCGGCTGCTGGTAGTCAGCGCGGCGTACCTCCTCACGTTGGCAGTTGCCGCCGGACTGGCCGACCGCCTCTCGCCCACATCCGGCTTCCACTGGCAGCAGCAGGTCATCGGGCACGTACTGGGCATCGGCTTTTCGGCTCTGCTGCTGCGGCTGATGCTGACGACGCTCCTCACCCACCAAGCCGCCTTGGATGGGGACCGGAAAATCCTGAGCGCGGTGATCGACAATATCGACAGCGCCGTTATCGCGATGGGTGCCGATGCGACGCCGTTCCTTCGCAATCGCGCGGCTGTCACGCTCTACACAGATCTGGGCCTGCCGGAACCACCCATCCCGTGGCACTCGAGAGTCGCGCTCTACCGCGGGGACGGGCACACTCCGCTGCCGCCGGAAGAATTGCCGCAGTGGCGGACGCTGCGCGGTGAGCACGTTCGAGACGCCGAGATCGTCATCGGCCTCGCCGACGGCACAAGTCGCTCATACATCGTCAATGGCCAGCCGCTCGAGCGCGGCGGTCTGCCGAACGGTGCCGTCCTGACCGCCACCGACGTGACCGCACGGAAGCAGGCGGAGGAGAAACTGGCCCATCTCGCTCTGCACGACCCGCTCACCGGGCTCGCGAACCGGGTGCTGCTACGAGACCGACTGATGCACGCCCTGCAGCGACGGTCGGCCAGTGAGACGCCGCTCTCTCTGCTATCCATCGACCTCGACGGCTTCAAGACCGTCAATGACTCCCTCGGCCATCAGGTGGGCGACGAGTTGCTGGTCGTGGTGGCCGCCCGCCTACGAATGGCTCTCCGCGCCGAGGACACCGTGGCCCGGCTCGGGGGTGACGAGTTCGCCGTGCTACTCGGATCGCAATCCGAGGCAGTCGCGATGCAGGCCGCTGAGCGCATTCTGGCGATTTTGGCGGACCCTGTCGATATCAAGGGACGCTCGGTTGTCTTGAGCGCCAGCATCGGGATGGCCTCCGGAATGGGCAGGGTGGATGCCGACGAGTTGCTGCGAAATGCCGACCTCGCGATGTACGCGGCAAAAGGGCGTGGTCGTCACCGCACCGCGCTCTACGAGTCGTCGATGTACGACACTGCCGTCCAGCGGCTCGTTCGGGAAGGTGATCTGCGGATGGCCCTCGAACGTCGCGAGTTCCACCTGCACTACCAGCCGGTGGTGTCCCTCATCGATGGCCGGATGACCGGCGTGGAGGCGCTGCTGCGATGGCAGCACCCACGGCACGGCGCGATCCCTCCCCTCGACTTCATTCCTGCCGCCGAGAGCAGCGGCCTCATCGTCCCCATCGGCGAATGGGTTGTCGCGGAGGCGACCCACCAGCTCCGCGAATGGCGCGCGCGGCATCCAGAGGCCGCTGGCTTCACCATGGCCATCAACGTCGCGGTGCCGCAACTGCAGAGCAAGGGGCTGATCGACGTGGTCACCGGTGCTCTCGCCGACAACGGACTTCAGCCAGTGGACCTCGTCCTTGAGATCACCGAAAGTGCGATGAGCGAGCACTACGTGTTGATGGCTACCCTCTGGGCTCTCCGCCGGCTCGGCGTCGCGCTCGCGCTGGATGACTTCGGCACTGGCTATTCGTCGCTGGCCCGGCTGCGTCTTTTCCCAGTGCAGAAGGTGAAGATCGACCGATCCTTCGTGCAGGAGATCGGACGAGACTCTGGTGAGGCCGTGCTCCCAGCCGCCACCCTCGCGCTCGCGCACGGGCTCGGCTTGCATGCGGTGGCCGAAGGCATCGAGACCGTCGCCCAGTTTCAGTTTATGCGCGACCACGGCTGCGAGGAGGCGCAGGGACATCTGTTGAGCCGAGCCGTCGATGCGTGCACGATCGCGACCATGCTCGACTCTGGCCAGCGCTTCACGCCGCAGCCTGCCCTTCGCCCCCTCGCACCCCACTGAGCGAGGCCCGTGCCCGGTGCGTTCTCGCGAACGACGGGCGGTGGTGTAGAACGTACCCGTGGATTATCGAACTCTCGGCAACAGCGGCTGCGCAGTATCAAACCTCTGCCTCGGCACCATGACGTTCGGGGCGGAGACTGACGAGTCTGGTGCGCATGCCCAGCTCGACCGGTTCGTTGAGGCGGGCGGCACACTCATCGACACGGCCGACGTCTACTCCAACGGCGTTTCGGAGCAGATTATTGGTCGCTGGTTCGCCGATCGTCCTAGCGATGTGACCGAGCCAGTGGTGCTGGCCACCAAGGGTCGCTTCCCGATGGACGGCTCCCCCAACGGGAACGGGTTGTCGGCCCGCCACCTCACCCGGGCGCTCGACGCCTCGCTGCGGCGGCTTGGTGTGGACTCGGTCGACCTTTATCAAGTGCACGCCTTTGATCCGTGGACGCCGCTGGACGAGACATTGCGCACCCTCGACGGCTTCATCCGCGCTGGCAAGATCCGCTACTACGGCCTGTCCAACTTCACCGGATGGCAGCTGACCAAGGCCGTTCACGTCGCCCATGCCCTCAACTTTGCCGAGCCGGTGACCCTACAGCCGCAGTACAGCCTGCTGGTTCGCGAGATTGAGTGGGAAATCGTGCCGGCCGCCCAAGACGCCGGACTCGGGCTGCTGCCGTGGAGCCCCCTCGGCGGCGGCTGGCTGTCAGGCAAGTACAAGCGAGACGAGCGGCCCAGCGGCGCCACCCGGCTGGGGGAGGACCCGGACCGCGGGATGGAGGCGTACGACCGGCGTGGCACTGACCGAACGTGGGACGTCATCGACGCGGTGCAGACGATCGCCGAGGACCGCGATGTGTCGATGGCCGAGGTGGCGCTGGCTTGGCTGACAGACCGGCCGGCGGTGACGTCGACCATCCTCGGAGCGCGCACGACCGAGCAGCTTGACAACAACCTGCGCGCGGCCGATCTCCACCTCACCGACGAGGAAACCGCGACACTCGACGCCGTCAGCACACCGGGGGCCAGTGACTATCCGTACGGCGAAATGGGGGCTCAGCAGCGCGACCGCCGCCTAGCCGGGGGCCGCTGACGCGACCTAGTGCTTATCACCGGGGAGGAACGAGAAGCGCACGTCGCGTTCATGATTGTCGATGTTGAGGTCGACGAGGCAGATGCTTTGCCAGGTGCCAAGAGCGAGCCCGTCGTCGATCACGGGAACGGATGCGTACGGCGCGATCAGGGCAGGCATGACATGCGAGCGTCCGTGGCCGCGGCTTCCGTGTCCGTGCTGCCAACGGTCGTCGGCGGGCAGCAGGTCGCGAAGGGCTGAGATCAGGTCGTCGTCACTGCCAGCGCCGGTCTCGAGGATCGCGAGTCCTGCGGTGGCGTGGGGGACAAAGAGGTGCAGCAAACCGTCTCCTTGCCCCGCCACGAACCGTGCACAATCACGCGTCAGATCGAGAACCAGGTCGGCATTGCCTGTGCGGTAGGTGTGAACTTGGGAACGCATTGACCCATGTTGTCAGCTACTCGCTTGCGTATGCGGATGCGGCTCGATGGCGAGGAGCTCGTGTGCGTACGTCGGATTGCGCCGTCGAGAGCCGCAGGTGAGCAGCTGCGGATCCGCCTCGACACGGCGAAGTCGGACCTTCCATCGCTCAGCGCCGCAGCGGAACACTGCCTCGTCAATGCCGATTCGACGTGAGTGTGATTGCAGCCCGATGGCTCCCAGTCCCGTGACGGCGAGATGCTTGCGTAGATAGATCTCCGCCGCCTGGATGGCAAAACCAAAGCCGCTGCGACCGCGTAGATGGTCAAGACTGACATGCCCGCGGCGGTGCTGGGTCGCCAGTTCCGAGGCATCAGCGGGCGACACGTGGCCGTAGTAGAGCCCGTCGGGCAAAACGAGAACGTTGCCAGCGAAGCGGTCGCCTCCGATGTGGGAGACCTCCCACGACTCAGCAGGGTGC
>JACCZJ010000258.1 GCA_013696065.1 Nocardioidaceae bacterium | reverse complement strand
CGGCCGCCCGGCGTCCTTCAGCGCCGCCGCCTTGTAGGTGAGCACGCGGGCAGCCTCGGCCATCACCTGTAGGTCGGCGATCTGGAAGGCAACCCCCTGCTTCGCCCCGATGGGGACCCCGAAGGTGGTGCGCTCGCCGGCATACTGCACCGAAAGGTCGAGGCACGCCTGAATGCAGCCGACGGCGAGGGCAGCGATGGCCACCCGACCGTCGTCAAGGATGGCGAGGAACTGGGCGAAGCCACGCCCCCGCTCGCCCAGCAGGTTGCTCTCCGGAACGTGCACGTCGCTGAAGGTCAGAGGGTGCGTGTCGCTGGCGTGCCAGCCGAGTTTGTCGTATGCCGGTTCGACTCCAAAGCCTGCCGTTCCCGACTCGACGACGATGGCCGAGACCTCCGCGCGACCGTCGTCTCGCTGACCTGTGCGAGCGGTGACCGTCACGAGAGACGTGATGTCGGAGCCAGAGTTGGTGATGAACTGCTTCGCCCCGTTGATGCGCCACTGGCCATCGATCAGCTCCGCCTTGGTGGCTGTCGCCCCCGCGTCGGAGCCCGCGCCTGGCTCCGTGAGGCCAAAGCCGGCGATCGTGTTACCCGCCACCAAGTCAGGGAGCCATGTCTGCTTTTGCTCGTCGGTACCGAAGGTCAAGATCGGGTTTATCCCCAGGCCAACGGCAGCCTCCAAGGTGATGCCCATGGACTGGTCGACGCGGCCGATCTCCTCGATAGCCACGCACAGGCTGGTGAAGTCACCGTCTTCACCCGCCCCACCCAGCTCCTCGGGGGCGGTGAGACCTAACAGCCCCATGGCCCCCATCTTGTGCACGACGTCTGCCGGGAAGTGGTGCTTGCGGTCCCACTCGGCCGCGTGCGGAGCGATCTCGGCTTGAGCGAATTCCCGCACGCTTGCGCGAAACGCTTCGTGCTCAGGGGACAAGACGAAGTTCATGGAAACCTCTCAACCAGCCAGGATTGGCGCACCGTTTGGAACGATCTGGCCTCGAACTCGCCCACCAGGGCGCCATTTCGTTCCAATCGAGCGTTTGCTTGACACGCGCCGCACTTCGCGCCGCTTACGTTAACGTAAGCGTAAGTGGCAACCGGCCAGGGAGCAAGGAGGTGGATCAAGATGACGCAGAGCCGCGACCATGGCCGGAGCACGACTCGGAACGAGAGCCACTCAGCAGCGTGGACGATCGCTGCAGTGGCTGCCCACTTCGACGTCACCTTGAGGACCGTCCGCCACTACGAGGAGCTCGGGCTGATCAGCCCGGAGCGTCGAGGCACGACACGGCTGTTCCACCCACGTGACCGGGTCCGGCTCGAGCTGATTCTGCGTGGCCGGCGGCTCGGCTTCTCGCTCGACGAGATCGCCACGATCGTCAACATGTATGACGCCGAGCCCGGAGAGGCGGGGCAGTTGGCCTACCTGCTCGAGCAGATCGACATACGCCGACACGACCTCGAGCAGCGCCGGCGAGACATCGACGCGACGCTGGCGGAGCTGGAAGAAGTAGAGCGTCGCTGCCGAGACGATCTAGGGCGCCTCCAGCCTTAGCCTCAGCCTCAGCCTCAGCCCGGACTCCGCCACGCCGCTAGCTCGTGGCCGAAGGCCGATGACTGGCGTCCGCTTACGGGGCGCGGTGCCGATCGTGTGCTTGCTCATCCTGGTGGCCCTGGTCGAATACCCCTTGGCCAGGATTGGCCGGATCCTCCGCGTGCCCCTGGTCATATTGCCCCTGACCCGGTCGGTTCACATCCTCGGGCTCGTCTTGGTCGAAGACGCTCTGGCCTTCGTCGTCGTCCTCCGGCTGACCCTGGTCGAAGACGCCGTGCTCGTAGTCTTCGTACGGCTGATCCTCGGAGTCGTGGTCGTGAGACCTCGAAGTCGACGAATCGCCTGCTTCGGCATCGTGTGAGCCGTTCATGGTGCCTCCCTACGTCCCGGACAGTCTCGGCTAGTCACTCTAGGCCCGCGCGGATCATCGGGCAGCGCCGGATGCAACCCGCGCTGCATCGGGCAGTGCCGGAGGCAGCGCCTTCGACCACGATTCGAGGCGTTCGCCCTAGACTGCCGAGTCACCAACGCAGTCGTCGAGGAGGGTACGTGCCCGAGCTGAACAAGGTCTTGGTCGCAAATCGCGGCGAGATCGCTGTGCGTGTCATCCGGGCATGCAAAGACGCCGGCATCTCCAGTGTGGCCGTGTATGCCGAGCCGGACCGCGACGCATTGTTCGTCCGACTCGCCGACGAGGCCTATTCCCTCGGGGGAGCAACCCCCGCCGAGTCCTACCTCTCGACGGACAAGATCCTCGATGTCGCACAGCGGGCAGGGGCCGACTCAGTGCACCCCGGCTACGGCTTCCTGGCCGAGAACTCCGCGTGCGCGCAGGCCGTGCTCGACGCTGGCCTGACCTGGATCGGGCCTCCGCCGGCGGCCATCGACGCACTCGGCGACAAGGTGCAGGCCCGCCACATCGCCCAGAAGGTGGGCGCACCGCTGGTGGCCGGGACCGCCGACCCGGTGAGCGGCGCCGACGAGGTGGTCGCCTTCGCCCGCGAACACGGCCTCCCGATCGCGATCAAGGCCGCCTTCGGTGGCGGCGGCCGGGGCCTCAAGGTGGCTCGCCACGAAGGCGAGGTGGCTGAGCTGTACGAGTCGGCCGTGCGTGAGGCGGTGGCCGCCTTCGGCCGCGGCGAGTGCTTCGTCGAGCGCTACCTCGACAGGCCCCGCCACGTCGAGACCCAATGCCTGGCCGACTCCCACGGCAACGTCGTCGTCGTCTCCACACGGGATTGCTCGTTGCAGCGGCGCCACCAGAAGCTGGTCGAGGAGGCCCCCGCGCCATACCTCTCCACCGAGCAGATCGCAACGCTCTACGACTCCTCCAGAGCCATCCTCAAAGAGGCGGGATATGTCGGAGCCGGCACGTGCGAATTCCTCGTCGGCCAGGACGGCACCATCTCGTTCCTCGAGGTCAACACGCGCCTTCAGGTTGAGCACCCTGTCACCGAGGAGGTGACCCGGATCGACCTCGTGCGTGAGATGTTCCGCATCGCCGCCGGTGAAGAGCTCGGTTACGACGATCCGCAGGTCACCGGCCACTCCATCGAGTTCCGCATCAACGCCGAAGACCCCGGGCGCAACTTCATGCCAGCCCCAGGCACGCTCACCACGTGGCACGTCCCGTCGGGGCCCGGCGTCCGCCTCGATGGCGGCTACGACGAGGGCGAGACGGTGCCAGGATCGTTCGACTCCCTCGTGGCCAAGCTGATCGTGACCGGCAACAGTCGCGAGCATGCGCTGGCCAGATCACGTCGGGCGCTCGACGAGTTCGTCGTCTACGGGATGCCGACCGTCATACCGTTTCACCGTGCCGTCGTCGACGACCCCGCCTTCGTGGGAGACAGCAAGTCTTTCGGCATCCACACGAGCTGGATCGAGACCGAGTTCGTCAACACCATCCCGGCGTATGCCGGAGAGACCACCTCCGGCGAGCCGCCCGAACGTGAGACTGTCGCGGTCGAGGTGGACGGCAAACGCCTCGTCGTGTCGCTACCCGCCGGCCTCGGCGCAGGATTCTCGAACGCCTCACGTGGCGCCAAGCCAGCCAAACGCTCAGTGAGCAAGAAGGCGGGGGCCGCCATAAGTGGTGACGCGTTGACTGCCCCCATGCAGGGCACGATCGTCAAGCTCGCCGTCGAGGATGGCCAGGCTGTGAGCAAGGGCGACCTCGTCGTCGTACTCGAGGCGATGAAGATGGAGCAGCCGATCAACGCTCACAAGGACGGCACCGTGACGGGGCTCAGCGCTGTGGTGGGCGCCACCGTCGCGACCGGCGCCACACTGTGCGAGATCAAGGACTAACCCAGAAGATCTCGCTGCCCCCTCCCGCCGGGACGTGAGACGCGGGCGACACACACCCGTACTAATCTCCAGGCATGTTCTCCAAGGTGTTGGTGGCCAACCGGGGCGAGATCGCGGTCCGGGCGTTCCGAGCGGCATACGAGCTGGGCGCTAAGACCGTCGCGGTTTTCCCGCACGAGGATCGCGGCTCAGAGCACCGCCTCAAGGCTGACGAGGCCTATGAGATCGGCGAGCTGGGGCATCCGGTGCGGGCCTACCTCGACCCGGCCGAGATCGTCGCCGCCGCCCAACGCTCGGGCGCCGAGGCGGTCTACCCCGGTTACGGTTTCCTGTCCGAGAACCCGGCGCTTGCCGAGGCGTGCGACGCGGCTGGGATCACGTTCGTCGGGCCAACCAGCCGGGTGCTTCGCCTGACCGGTAACAAGTCCAGCGCCGTGGCGGCAGCCCGGGCCGTCGGCGTACCGGTGCTGGCCAACATAGAGCCGTCGCGCGACGCCGACACGATCTGTGCGGCAGCAGCCGATCTCACCTTCCCCGTCTTCGTCAAGGCGGTGGCGGGCGGTGGCGGGCGAGGCATGCGACGGGTCGATGACCCGAGCAAGCTGCGAGAAGCCGTCGAGGCAGCCATGCGTGAGGCCGACGGTGCCTTCGGTGACTCCACGGTGTTCGTGGAGGAGGCGGTTCTCGATCCGCGTCACATCGAGGTGCAGATCCTCGCCGACGCCGAAGGCAACGTCATCCACCTCTTCGAGCGAGACTGCTCCCTGCAGCGGCGCCATCAAAAAGTGGTGGAGGTGGCACCTGCACCCAATCTCGACCCCGCGCTGCGCGAGCGCATCTGTGCCGACGCAGTGGCTTTCGCGAAGGAGATCGGCTACCGCAACGCGGGCACCGTCGAGTTCCTGGTCGACCCTGACGGCAAACACGTATTCATCGAGATGAACCCGCGAATCCAGGTCGAGCACACCATCACGGAGGAGGTCACCGACGTCGACCTCGTCCAGTCACAGCTCCGAATCGCGGCGGGGGAAACCCTGGCCGACTTGGGGCTTCGACAGGCCGACATCCGGGTTCGCGGGGCCGCGTTGCAATGTCGCATCACGACCGAAGACCCCGCCAACAACTTCCGACCCGACACCGGTCGCATCACCGCCTACCGCTCCCCCGGCGGCGCGGGGATCCGCCTGGACGGTGGGACGACGTACACCGGAGCAGAGGTCTCCGCGCACTTCGACTCGCTGCTGACCAAACTGACGTGTCGCGGCCGGACCTTCGAGATTGCCGCCGCCCGGGCGAGGCGAGCCATCGCCGAGTTCCGCATCCGCGGTGTCGCCACCAACATCTCGTTCCTCCAGGCAGTGCTCGACCACCCCGACTTCCGAGCGGGCCGTGTGACCACGTCGTTCATCGAGCAGCACCCGAGCCTGCTCACCGCCCGCTCCTCAGCCGACCGGGGGACCCGGCTGCTCGACTATCTGGCTGACGTCACGGTCAACAAGCCGTACGGCGATGCGCCGGCCAGCGTCGACCCCACCAGCAAGTTGCCGCCGCTGGACTTGAACACAGCGCCCCCTGACGGGTCGCGAAACAGACTGCTCGACCTCGGTCCGGGCCGATTCGCGCAGGCCTTGCGTGACCAGACCGCTGTGGCCGTCACCGACACAACCATGCGTGACGCCCACCAGTCCTTGCTCGCCACCCGCGTCCGAACCCGCGACCTCGTCGCAGCGGCTGGACACGTATGCCGACTGACGCCGGAGCTGCTGTCCCTCGAAGCGTGGGGCGGTGCGACGTACGACGTGGCGCTGCGCTTCCTCGCCGAGGACCCGTGGGAGCGGCTCGCCGCCCTCCGCGAGGCCGTGCCCAATCTGTGTCTGCAGATGCTGCTGCGCGGCCGCAACACCGTCGGCTACACGCCCTACCCGACGGAGGTGACGGACGCCTTCGTCGCCGAGGCGGCCGCGACCGGCATCGACATCTTCCGCATCTTCGACGCGCTCAACGATGTCGAACAGATGAGACCCGCCATCGAGTCCGTGCTGGCCACGAACACGACCATCGCTGAGGTGGCCTTGTGCTACACCGGCGACCTGTCCAACCCCGGCGAGACTCTCTACACGCTCGACTACTACCTCGCGCTGGCCGAGCGCATCGTCGAGACCGGCGCCCAAGTGCTCGCCATCAAGGACATGGCGGGTCTGCTGAGGGCGCCGGCTGCCCGGACACTCGTCACTGCCCTGCGCGAGCGGTTCGACCTTCCCGTGCACCTGCATACCCATGACACACCGGGCGGCCAACTGGCCACGTTGTTGTCGGCGATCGACGCCGGCGTCGACGCGGTCGATGTGGCCAGTGCCGCCCTGTCC
>JACCZJ010000124.1 GCA_013696065.1 Nocardioidaceae bacterium | reverse complement strand
GCTCGATGTTGCGCGGGCCAAACCAGGCGCCGAGCGAGTGCGATGGATCCACGGTGACGCGACATCCCTGCCCCCTATGCAGGTCGACCTTGCAACAATGACGGGGAATGTCGCCCAAGCGATCGTTGCCACGCCCGACTGGGAGGCGACTTTGCGCGGCGTGCATGCCGCCTTGCGGCAAGGTGGGCGACTCATATTCGAGACGCGTGACCCGGCCTACCGTGGCTGGCGTGAGTGGAACCGCTCCGCGTCGTACCAAAGCACAGACATTCAGGGAATCGGCAGGGTCGAGAGCTGGGTGGAGCTGACCGACATCAGCTGGCCCTTGGTGAGCTTCCGGTGTACATGGGTGTTCGCCTCGGATGGGCGCGCGCTCACCTCGGACTCGACTCTGCGCTTCCGCGAGCGGGACGAGGTCGAAGCCACCCTTATCGCGCATGGATACGCCGTGGATGAAGTGCGCGACGCACCCGACCGACCCGGCCGCGAGTTCGTGTTCTTCGCAAGACTTCCAGTCTGAGGACACTGGGTGTCCGACTGGCACCCAGTGTCAATCGCCAAGGTCGCTTTGTGCGCACTAGGAGGGGGTCAACGTCCGGTCGTCGTCTGGCTTCGGCGGCAGCTCGTAGTAATAGATCTTGAGCCTGTCGGCTTTCTCTCCCCATGGATACATGGCGAGCAGCCGCCAACCACGATTCTCGTACAACCTGATCGCTACCTCGCTCGCGCTCACGACCCCGAGCACCGGGACAAGCCCACGCGCACGGATCTCGGCGACGGCGACGTCCAGGAGAGCCGTTCCCAGGCCATGGCCGCGGAGGCGGGGCCGGACGAAGTGCCGGGATACGCCGGCCAGCTCGGACGGCGCGTGCCCTGTGAGCTCCCGCCACCGCAACGCCGACAAGGGGTCCAGTCCCACCTTGGATATCGCGATGTGACCGAGGATCTCGTTTCGGCGCTCCACGATCCAGGCGTCGACGACCATCTCGTCGCTAAGCCAGGCCCGAGGTGCGTCGGGCCAGTAGACCGGATACTGCCCCTCGGAGAAAACCACCCGGAGTAGACGCGCGCATGCTCCGAGATCCTTGGGCGTACGTCGACGAACGCCGTCGATCGATAGGGATATGAGTGGCAAGTCGGTCGCGGGTGTCCCGCCCGGTAGCTGCCGCCGGTGGCGAGCGAGCCAGCGGTAGACAGGCCAGGTGACATGCTGCACGGCGGGGACTGTGAGGACTTGACCGGCGATCTGCCGGGGAGGGGTGCTCGTTTGCAGGTACGCCGCGATGGCATCCGGGCCGACCGCCCGTCGGTTACCCTCCACCCACTGCACAGCCTCCGTGCAGTCGTCCGCGCTCAGCCCGAGAGCTACCAGGTCGGCATGCTGCCATGGCGAGACCTGCCCCGCGCTGCTCGCATGGCCCTGCAGCCAGCCCGCCGACGTCGTACAGAACCCGCAGTCACCGTCATACAAGAACACACCAGTCATCGGTGGCTCTCCTCTCACGAGAATTGTTCGACTGTAAACCTCCGAAGGAGACGTCGGTTCCTACTCATACCAGGGCCCGGTGATCAATGCTGACTGCCGTCATGACGCAGCCAGCCCACTGTCAGACAGTTCGCTTCGGGCAGCTCCCAAAGCGTGCGTTGGGATCTGCTGTGAGGATGGTGCGTTTGGTGGCCACAGCGGTCACTGGCTATCCCGGTTACGCCGAGGCGCGGCTTGCGCAAGCAGCGGTCTTTGCCGGCACCACAAAAGGTCAGCGGGCTAGCAGTTCGTCCAGGCGCTCGTAGCCCTCGCGGACGCCGTACTCCATCCCGCTGGCGACAAAGGCGTCGCGTGCCTCGAACGAGTCGACCAGCGACGTTGCCGTCAGTCGGGTTCGACCGTCGCCGAGATCCTCGAGGACGAGGCGCTCCAGAGCCACGCCGTCTGGCACGCCCTCGAAGGTGAAGGTCTGGACGATCAGCTCCGAGGGCCGCACCTCATGGAAGCAGCCGCGGAAGCCGTACTCGTTTCCGTCGCTCATGTGCAGGTAGCGGTATGACCCGCCGGTGCGGCAGTCGTAGTGGTCGATCCGCATCTCGGTGCTGCGGGGGCCGAGCCATTGCACGACGAGTTCGGGGTCGGTGTGGGCCCGGAAAACTTTCTCGGGCGGGGCGTCGAACTCCCGGATGATCCGGACGAGCGGGATCTCGGGTTCCACGGTGATCTGGGTCTCGTGGGTGCTGGTGGTCATGTCGGTGCTCCTGTCTGAGGTGGTTGAGGCGGTGGATTGGTTCCGATGTCGTCAGGCATCGTCGCCAGCAGGCCATCGAGGCGGCTGTACCGCTCCTCGGCCTGGCGGCGATAACGCTCGATCCACTTGGTCATCAGGTCGAAGACCTCCGCTTCGAGCCGGACCGGGCGGCGCTGGGCCTCCCGGCTGCGGCTGACCAGCCCGGCGTCCTCCAGCACCTTGAGGTGCTTGGAGACAGCCTGGACGGTCACGTCGTATGGCTCAGCGAGCTCATTGACTGTGGCATCTGCCACAGCGAGCCTCGCGACCATGTCGCGCCTGGTCGGATCGGCCAAGGCCGAGAACACCCGAGAGAGCGGATCAGCAGTCACATCTTCTCCTTAATCAACCATGCGGTTGATTATAGGTTAGGACGCCGACAGCCTCGTTGTCAACCAATAGGTTGAAGAACCTTGGTAGGTGCGGCACAGGTATGTCGGGCGGGCCTTGCACCTGACTCGCTAGCGCGCTCAGCGCTTGAGGCAGCACTGGTCAAATACCCAGGCAGTACGGGGTGATCGGTTTCGGTGATTCCCATGCGCGCGGCCGCTGAGTCGCGTCCTCGTCTGATGGGGACGACCCCAGTGGCGGCAGCCAGACCATAAGGCGGCATGTTGCCGTACACACCCTCGATATTCGCAGCTTTCACGCGATAGGTCTCGTGCCAGATTCCCACGTCTCCAGAACTTCCGATGCGACTGTTAAATCGTCGCCACGGCTCAAGGTGGGGGTCGTCACGGTTTCGCGCAGAGCGTTCTAGGTCTTCGAAGGAACGCCAATACTGCACGATCATCGGTGAAGGAAGGACTGCCTGTTGGTAACCGAGCAGGCCCTTGTCAGGATGTTCAACCAGGTATTTGAGCATCTTCGGCATCGCAACGAAGATCGGCCACCAGACGTGAACCGTCCACGGCTTATTGATCCTCATCCCAATCAGGAAGACGATCACTTCCTCCCCCAGTGTGCTGACGTCGGCCGTAAAAGCGGCCTCTCTGGACTTCGGCCATGGGGTCTTACCTCCCGAGATGATTATCGGTGCTGACTCTGTGGGGAATAGCCGGATTAGCGCTGCGCGGGCCCGCTCCTAGGTCATCTGGTGAGGCGTTGTCATCGCCGAGGGTTAACGACCCGCACACTGCCTCCACCGAGGCGCTGTGGCTCTGTCGCGACTTGGATGAGCCCGGGCTTGAGGAACTCCAACGCGTTGACAAAGCCGATGACTTCGTACGGCGGCTCCGCCACGTCGAACGTCTCGCCGTAACGCTGGCGCAGTGCCCTCGCGTACGGCGCCCTCGCGAAGCCGCGTTCGACCAGACTGGGACCGAAGTTGCGCTGGCTTGCCCGCGGAGCGGCGATCGCCTTCGGCAACGACATGTCGAAGTCGATCCGGTTGACGAGCGTCTGCAACACCGTGGTGATGATCGTGGACCCTCCGGGCGACCCGAGCGCAAGCCAGGGCTCGCCGTGCCTCATCACGATGGTCGGGCTCATGCTCGACCGTGGTCGCTTACCTGGGGCTGCTAGGTTCGCGGCGTAGGCGCCAGGCGTCGCTGGAGCAAACTCGAAATCCGTCAACTCGTTATTGAGCAGGAACCCGTAGCCAGGAACGGTGATGCCAGTTCCCGCGATCTGCTCGATCGTATTCGTATAGGACACAACGTTGCCCCACCTGTCGGCGGTGACGAGGTGGTTGGTTGACGTTCCCTCATGTTCGGGCGCCGACGTCGCCGTCGCGGCAGCGCACGTCGTCGAATACGGCTTGAACGGGTCGCCGGGAGCGACAGGGCTCTCGAGAGCCTTGCCTCGCACCAGGCAGCGACGGGTGGCGGCGAACTTTTTGCTGAGCAGGCCGGAGACAGGGACGGGAACGTAGTCGCTGTCGCCGAGGTAGGCACCGCGGTCGGCGAACGCCAGTCGTGACGCCTCGAGGTAGTGGAAGAGGGCCCTCGCACGGGGCTCAGATCCGAGCCGCCACCCGGAGAGAATGTTGAGTGCCTCACCGATCGTGGTCCCGCCCGACGACGGTGGGCGCATGCCGTAGATGCTGAGCCCGCGGTAGCGCAGGTGCGTCGGTGGCCGGTTCTTCGCCCGGTAGTCGCGGACGTCGTCCGCGGTCATGATGCCTGGGATGACCCGAAAGTCGGACGGGGCCTGCTTGGAGACAGGGGGACGTTGGGCGGTTTGCGCGATCGCCTTCCCGAGGGATCCGCCGTACAAATAGGACGGTCCTTCTGTGCCTAGCCGCTGGTAGGTCTTCGCGAGGTCGGGGTTACGGAAGATCTTGCCGACAGGTAAAGGCTGGCCGTCGCGGGTGAGGAAGAGCTTGCGGCTGCTGCTGAACGCTCGCAGGACGTCCAGCGAGGTGACGGTTGCGTCGTGGAACTTCTGCGTTACGCGGAAGCCGCTTTCGGCCAGCTTGATCGCGGGTCGAAGGTTCTGGGCGAGCGTCTGCCGACCGTAGAGCCTCGTGGCCTTTGCCCACTGGGCCACCATTCCCGGCACGCCGACACTGATGCCCGAGTGGCGGGCGAGTTCGAAGTCGAGAGGATCTCCAGATTTGTCGAGGAAGAGCTTCGGAGTGCAGCGCATAGGGCACGTTTCGCGACCGTCGATCGTGACGATCTTTTTGCTGTCCGCGAGGTAGATCACCATAAACCCGCCACCGCCTGGACCCGCAACAAAGGGGTCGTCCACCCCCAGCGCGGCAGCGGTCGCGACAGCTGCATCGATCGCGTTACCACCCCTTTTGAGGACTGCTAGGCCGGCTCGAGAGCCGCCGACTGTTTCCGCGGCAACCGCTCCGCCGGTGCCGACCGCGACCGCTCTCTTGGCTGCGGCTCGGGGCGCGGTTGGCGTTCCCGGGACGTTTACGCCTGTGCCGACAGCGGCGGCGTCTTTGACCACCGAGCCTGATGTCACGGGCGTCGTCGACGTCACCATGAACGTTGTGACGAGAAGAGCAGGTGCGACGAGGAGTGCACGACGTGAGTGCATGAGCAATGTCCCTCCGAGATTTACCAACGCGGTTCGCCAGCCTGTCGAGAAAACTACTCTGCAACGAGGCGGGATGTCACTGCCGACGGCCGCGCCATCTCACACCACGCTCCGCGTATCGCTCCGCGTAGAGCGGTGCGAGCGGATTCCGTGGCCTCACTGGTTGCTCTCAGCAACCGCGCGCAGCCGCTGCAATGTCTCCCGCATTCCGGCCCGGAGATCTGATCGTCGATCTTTGCGTCCGTAGAGGTAGGTGATGGCGAACCAGCCCAGCCAGGTTCCGGGTCGGATTACCTCGTAAGACTCGGTCACGTATGTGCCGGCGCCCTCGGCTTGCAGGCGGTAGCGCCAGTGGATCTCGCCTACCAGTTTCTCGCTACGGGAGAACGCGAACTCACGACCAGGCTCGGCGCCGATCACCACGGGCCGGTTCTTCCATGACCCGCGCGGGACCTTGTTGACTGCTTCGAAGCGAGCCCCGACGGCTGGTCCGGTCGCTCCGTCAAGCCAGGTGCAACGGACGATCTCCGGGCTGAACTCGGGAGTCCGCGTGACGTCCGAGACAAGCTCATAGACGTCATGAGACGGCGCGTTGATGTAGATGCTCTGCTCATCGCTATCCAGCGTTTGCATCAGGCCCTCCGGTCGATAGGCGAAATGATGGAGAACGTTGATCGTATGCCGGTGAACAGTGTCGACCAGGATCGGGCAGCGGAAGATTAGGTGAGGCCGCGCATCCGTAACGCGGCTTGGGTACGGTCTCGCACTTGCATCTTTGCCAGCATGTGCGACACGTGGTTCTGGACGGTCTTCAGGCTCAAGCCGAGGTCGCGGGCGATTTCAGGATTGCTGCGTCCGGCGGCAATCAACGAGAGCACTTCGGCCTCGCGGTCAGTGAGCGGCGCGCCGTATCGCCGCCCCGCCCCGCGGCCGCCAGCCAGCACCCGCTCGGCGACACCCGGGCCGAACACGGCACCTCCTGCGGCCACTGCACGGATCGCCGCCAGCACCTCCTCCTGCACGGCTCCCTTGAGCAGATAGCCACGCGCGCCGACTTGGAGCGCAGCCACAACGCTGTCGTCGTCATCGACCATCGTGAGGACCAGGACGGCAACCGTTGGTGCCTGAGCGACGATCCGCCGCGTCGCCTCTAGACCCGGCATTCCAGGCATATTCAGGTC
>JACCZJ010000060.1 GCA_013696065.1 Nocardioidaceae bacterium | reverse complement strand
GGACACGAGACCTCCTACTGGGGCTCACCGGAGTAACGTGACTCGCACCGGTGAGCCCGCGAGGAGGAGAGCCATGGGAGGTCGGTTAGTTGAGTTTCCTTTGCAAGGTGGCGGCAGCATCTTGGTCGAGACCAGCGAGCTTTCGGAGGGGCGGGATCAGGTCACGCGTGGCCTGCGCCAAGAAAGATCTATCGAAAATGCTCAGCAGACGTTTGAACAGGCCATCGCGCGAGTGCAACCTGCGGCGGAAGCGATTATCGGCCGCCTGCGGTTCATTTCGGATCCACCTGACGAGGTGCATGTTGAGTTCGGGCTAGAGCTAAGCGCAGAGGCGGGTGCTTTCATCGCGTCCGCTAGCACAACAGCCAATTTCAAGGTGTCGCTCACGTGGCATATCGAACCGGATGACCATGCGAAGGGCATGATCGAACAGCAGGACGAGGCAGCGGCGCGGAGCTGAGGTGGTGTCCAGTGCGCTCCATTTCATACCTCGATTTTGATGTTTTGGTCGAACGAACGGGGGCGCCGGGTCGATATCGCGCCAGAGTCACCAATGCGCCCAGCGGCGAGACTGCTCCCATCGACTTCACATCGCCTTTTTCTGAACTCGAACTCGAAAACTTTCTCCTCAAGATTGGGCGACCGCGACAACAGGGTCTACGCGGTATCGACTCTCCGGAAACGTCGGTCGTCAAAAGTTTCGGGATCCGGCTATTCGACAGTATCTTCACGGGGGATCTCCGCCTAGCGCTTGCGAGGAGTGTCGACCAGGCCGAGAGCCAGGAAGCTGGGCTGCGACTTCGCCTTAGGCTCAACGACTGCCCGGAACTGGCCGACCTCCCTTGGGAGTATCTCTATGACAAGACGGCACGGCGCTACCTGGCGCTGTCGGAGTGGACGCCAGTTGTCCGCTACCTGGACATGCCCGGACGGGTCCGTCCCCTGACTATCCAAGGCCCCCTCCGTATCCTCGCCTTGGTATCCAGTCCGTCGAACTATTCCCGGCTCGACGTGGACCAGGAATGGTCCAAACTCCGGGATGCCTTGCACGGTCTGGAAAGTGCCGGACAGGTGGAGATCCGACGCGTGCTCGATGGGTCGCTAGCAGCCCTTCAGAGGGAACTGCGCCGCAATGACTATCACGTATTCCACTACATCGGGCATGGCGGTTACCAGCCAGGAGCCGGCGATGGGGTACTCATTCTCGAAGACGACGATAAGCGTGGCTTGGAGGTAAGCGGACAGGATCTGGGGGTGCTGCTCCACGATCACCGAACTCTTCGTCTAGCGGTACTCAACTCGTGCGAGGGAGCTCGCGGTGGTCTCGCTGACCCCTACTCGGGGACGGCGCAAACCCTTGTCCAGCAGGGAATTGCTGCCGTAGTGGCAATGCAGTTCGAGATTAGCGACGAAGCCGCAATTACCTTCGCTCATGTTCTCTATGAGGCGATCGCTGACGGCTACCCGCTCGATGCGTCGATGGCCGAAGCGCGGAAGGCCATCCGTAATCAACCCAACGCGACTGAGTGGGGAACTCCGGTTCTGTACCTGCGAGCCCCCGACGGGAAGATCTTCGATATCGCGAACACGAGCCCAGACACCGTGCAACACGATGAGCCAGCGAGCGCGGCCTATGAAGCCGCCCGCACCGCCGAGGAGAACGGAGACCTTGACTCCGCGATCCGCGGCTACGCCGAGGCACTCAGAATCCGCCCCGACCACGCCGAAGCGCGCGCTCGAGGCAAAGACTGCGAACACCAAAAGCTCATTAATGGCCTTGTAGAGGAGCTGCGGCGCCACATCGAGTTGGGAGACTGGGGATCGGCAGTCGCGGTGGCCGACGCGCTCGAAGCGGCTGACGCTGACGCCAGCGACCCCGACGGCCTGGCCACGACAGCCCGCGAGGCACTCAACCGGCAGCGCGCACACCCAGCCGACCGCGGGACTATTCCAACGGAGCGGACCTCGGAAGAACGAAACCGCGGTATGTCGGACGAGAACCTGACGCAGCCTAGGCCGCGTGGGATCTATCTTTTGGTCGCGGCCATTGGCGCGTTGTTGGCGGGAACGGCCGTCGTTGTCGCGTTGGCCATCCGAAACGACGGCTCGTCAAGCGCAGGGTCCGTCCCGGCCCCGTTCGAGTCGGCGACGCTCTATGAGTTCGCCCGGCAACACTTTGACGCCGCGGAATGCAAGATTCCTGGGCCGGGGGAGGCACCCGTCGCCGAGAAGCTCCCCCTCACCGAGCTGGTCAGGTGCTACGGTCGCGACGCGCCGTACACGGGAACATTCTGGTGCGCCGACGACGTCGAAAGCTTCGAGTCGAATCGGGAGGTCTTTGTCCGCACCGCCGCCGACGGGTCGCAACAACCGGTAACAGGGCCACCTGCTGGCCGTGACGAGCCGGTTGACGGCATCCAAGTGGCCTTCAACCGCGTGGGTTCAAACAACGCTCGGGTGTACTGGGACTCCCCGGCCCTCCTGTGCGCAGGAGAGCTTCAGGCAGGTGACGACATCGTAGATCGCGCCATCGGATTCTGGCGCAACGGCAAGGCGTCCTGACCGCGAAACGCAAGTGCATGATTTCAAGTTGTCGGCGCCGACACCTTGGCGGCCAGGCTTGCCGGCATAGTCCTGGGCTTTTTACCCGTATCTTTCAGTAGACCAGGTCGGGAGTGGTCTGGCCGCCCGTGGAGACCGCACCGGTGGCTGGGTCCAGCTGAATCTGGCCGGATTGGAAGTTGGCCTCTCGGGTGCCGTTAGGCCCGTCGTGCTCGTCACCGAACGGGGCGCCGAACACGTGGAAGCGATCGGTGTAGGTCTCGAGGATCGGCGACCCTACCAGGGAGACCCCAAAGTCGGGATGGTGGAAGAGTGCGCCCGCTAATCCGTCAGCAGTCACGCGGCGCAGTGCGATCCGGGTGCGCGTCAGTAGGCGGTGCGACCGGCGTCAGTGAGTGCAACGCCGGGAGCCGAGCAGCTCGCTGATCCGGCCATCGATCGCTGCGACCGCCGCGTCGAAGGCGACGATGTGCATGTCGAGCAGGGCCATCGTCCTCGGGCCGGCGAAGCCATCGAGAATGCTCGTGGACGCGCCCGGCGGGAATCGCAACCTGAAGGTGAACTTGTAGGCCAGGATCGTCCGCTCGGTGTTCTGGCCCCATATCCCGTCGGCGAAGTTGACGATCACAATCGGAGGTTCGGTCTGCTTCGGCCAGAAGAGGTCGTCCAGTGCCTGCTGGACTTTCCGAATCGACTCGCCTGGGCTGCTCGGCCCGAGCTTGACGTTGCCCGTGTCCGGGTCATTGAGGATGTCTAGCAGCCGTGAATGGCATGAATCGTAAAATGGTCGAACCCGTCCCCGGGTGGCGCGTCGTCACTCATGGCCAGCCTTGCGCTGACGGTTACGTCCGGCGCGGCCCGGTGCTGCGACGTTGCCTAGTGA
>JACCZJ010000059.1 GCA_013696065.1 Nocardioidaceae bacterium | reverse complement strand
TCACTAGGCAGTCGAGACACTCCGCGGGGGTGGCGGGTCAGCGGGTGTGGCTGCTTCTAGGGCTGCCGCAGCGTCGTACCGGCGAAGCGCAGGATCATCGGAGCTGAAGCTGTGGACCGGCCCAGGTCCGGTCGCTGCGGTCTCGAAGCGCACCGTCACCCGGCCCAACCCTGATCCCCACACCCACCCGCGCCCCAGCTCGTCGTGCTCGACGTCGGCTCCGGGCGGCCAACCTCGACTCAGCGGACCCCGCTCTCCAACCTTCGACCGCTCCGGCAGTGGTCCCTCCTCGACTTCTGGGGCTTCGTCGTCGGTGAACAAGTCGTCCTGAATCCAGTCGGCGAGTCCAGAGACTCCGACTCCGAGCAAGCGAACTCCTGAGGACGTGTCGACCTCCGCCAGCAGACGACGAGCGAGTTTGCTGACCACCGCGGCTCGGTCGGTCGGGCCCGCCAAGGTGGCAGAGTGGGTATGGGTCGTGAAGTCATGCATCTTGATCTTCACCGTCACCGTGCGTCCGGACAGGCGCGCCTTCGCCAGTCGTGCGCATACGTTGTTGGCATGGTTGTGCACGATCGCCGCCAGCAGCGCCGGTTCCACCAAATCAGACTCGAAGGTGTCCTCCACTGAGATCGATTTGGTTTCCCGATCGGAGATCACGGCGCGATCGTCGTCAGCGCGGGCGAGCGCATACAGACTGTTGCCGTGAGCGCGTCCGAGCACTCTCACCAGCTCCTCGCGACTGAGCTGCTCAAGCGCCTCCACGGTGTTCACCCCGATACGACGGAGTCGTTCAGTGGTCGCTGGCCCGACTCCGGGGATGACGGCCACCGACATGGGTCGGAGTAGTTCTTGCTCAGTTCCCGGTGCAACGACCACCGCGCCGTCTGGCTTGTCGAGTTCGCTGGCGATCTTGGCCAGCAGCTTTGAGCTGGCGATACCAACCGACGCGGTCAGCCCGCCCGTCGCCGCGTGCACATCGCGACGCAACCCTTCCGCCACCTCCCGCAGAGCCGGCAGCGACCAGTCGGAGTTGCTTGTCCTGGCGGCAAGGTCCACGAACGCTTCATCAAGAGACAGGGGTTCGACGAGTGGCGACAGCGCCCGGAGCTCGGCCATCACCAGGCTGCTGGTTAAGCGGTAGACCTCGAAGCGTCCACCGAGATAGGCGGCGTGGGGGCAGCGGGCGCGAGCTTCCGCGGTCGACATCGCGGAGCGAACCCCGAACTTTCGTGCCTCGTACGACGCTGTGGCCACCACACCGCGGGCGCCCACGCCCCCGACCACGACAGGTTTGCCACGCAGGGACGGCTTGTCACGTTGTTCCACTGCGGCGAAGAAGGCATCGAGATCCAGGTGCAGGATCGATGCCTCACGTCTCACGGAGCCATTCTCGTCTGTCATTGACTCGTGTCGTCCACAGCTCTTGCCCTATCCACAGATAGATGTCCGTGCCTGGTCTGCCCCCCTCGGTGGGCAGATGGTGAATGTATGTCGAAAAAGACCCGCATCATCAAGAAGGCCAGAGCTGAGCTCAGCGGTGACGCCCGCCCCATCGCTCAGGCAAAAGGCCCCGCTGACGTGCTGGCGATGATCCCCTACCTGGTCGGCTTCTTCCCCAGCGAAAGCCTGGTCATCGTGGCCATCGAGGGACCGCGCCAGCGCCTCGGCCCGTGTGTCCGGACAGATCTCGCCGATGCCGACGATGCGGTAGCCCAGGCCGAATACCTCGCCTCTGTCGTAAGCCATCACGGGTTCGACCCGGTCATCGTGGTGGCATACAGCGAAGATCCCGACAAGGCAGCCGCCGTGGTGCAGCCGCTGCAGAGGCGGCTGCGCAGCCAGGGGGTCACCATCCTTGAGCTTCTCCGAGCCGACGCTCGGCGTTGGTGGTCTTATCAGTGCGCCGACCGCGCCTGCTGCGGACCGGGCGGCAACCCCTACGACGGTGACAGCTCTCCGCTGGCCGCTACCGCCGTGCTCGCTGGGATGGCGAAGGCGGCCAGCAGAGACGAGCTTCGAGCCTGTTTCGAGCCTGGTGACGAGTTACTTCGGGCCCGGGTGGCCGAGTGCTGCGCGGCGCTCCAAGCGGTGACGGGGCCACCAGACATCAACCGGCTGGTCCATATTGCTCTCAGAGCTCGAGGGCAGCTCACGGTGGATCAGCTCGCCGCCCTGGCCTCGGGGGTCCAGTCGATTGCTGCCAGAGATGTTGCGTGGGAGCTGATGACCCGGAGCAACGCAGCCGAACACCTGCACCTGTGGGCGCAGGTCACGCGGGTCGCACCAGACCGCCTGCTACCGGCCGTCGGATCATTGGCGGGGTTTGCCGCTTGGCTCAGTGGCAGTGGAGTGCTGGCATCTCATGCTGCTGAGCGCGTCGAGCGGGTCCATCCGACGTACTCGATGAATCGCTTGCTGCTTCGTTGCCTAAAGCTGGGCGTCAATCCACAGGAATGGGAGGATTCTCGCGGCCGGCTTCGAGTCGTTCGATAGAACGGTGGGCTCGTCGCAAAATAGGGGGTCGGTGGCGCGGCTACATGGGGCACGGCAGGCTGGACCTGATAAAGCCTGACCGGCAGTCGAGACTGCCTCGTCACCCGCCGTATCGGAGAGAGCCGCCATGGGCCTAGACGTTGAACGCAAAGAGTTCAGCCGTGAGGATCGCACGCGCTATCGCGAGAAGGTCCGACAATGTCTCGATGTCTTCGCCCGCATGCTGAGAGAGTCGCGCTTCGATGCCGACCGGCCGATGACCGGCCTCGAGGTGGAGCTGAATCTGGTCGACGAGCAGTGCGACCCGGCGATGAAGAACGCCGAGGTCCTCGAGGCCATCGCAGATCCTGACTTCGTCACAGAACTGGGCCAGTTCAACCTGGAGATCAACGTTGCTCCCCGACGTCTGGCCGGCGGAGGGCTGACTGCGTTCGAAAAGGACGTGAGGGATAGCCTCAATGCGGCCGAGGTGAAGGCTCAACAGGTGGGCGCCCACATGGTGACGGTCGGCATCTTGCCGTCGCTCCAACCCATCCACATGAGACAAGACACGCTGTCTGTCAATCCGCGCTACCGGTTGCTCAATGACCAGATATTCGCCGCTCGGGGGGAAGATCTCGACATCGCCATTCGAGGTGTGGACCGGCTGAGGGTGACCGCCGACAGCATCATCCCCGAGGCCGCGTGCACATCCATGCAGCTGCATCAGCAGGTGAGTCCAGAGGAGTTCCCGGCATTTTGGAATGCCTCCCAAGCGATTGCCGGCGTTCAACTGGCGGTCGGAGCTAACTCTCCCTTCCTGCTGGGCAAGGAGCTCTGGGCCGAGACCCGGATAGCCCTGTTCGAGCAGGCCACCGACACCCGCAGTGAAGAGCTCAAGTCACAAGGTGTGCGGCCCCGGGTGTGGTTCGGGGAGCGGTGGATCACGTCGATCTTCGATCTCTTCGAGGAGAACGTCCGGTACTTTCCGGCGTTGCTGCCCATCTGTTCCGACGAGGATCCGGTCGCTGTGCTCGATGGGGGTGACAGCCCGCAACTGGCTGAGCTGCGTCTGCATAACGGCACCATCTATCGGTGGAATCGGCCGGTCTACGACGTGGTGCGTGGGGTGCCCCACCTGCGCGTCGAAAACCGGGTGCTCCCATCGGGTCCGACCGTGGTGGACATGATGGCTAATGCCGCCTTCTACTTCGGATTGGCGCGTTCTTTGGCGGAAGACGAGCGACCAGTCTGGTCGCAGATGTCGTTCAGTGCAGCTGAGGAGAACTTCCACAGTGGTGCCAGAGACGGCATACAAGCACAGGTCTATTGGCCTGGCATGGGCACTGTCCCGGCTACGGAGCTGGTGCTGCGGAAGCTGCTTCCGCGTGCGCATGACGGGCTCGCGAGGGCAGACGTGGACCCAGAGGAGCGTGATCGCTTGCTCTCCATCATCGAGCAACGTTGCTTGACCGGTCACAACGGTGCGACCTGGCAGAGCCGCACCTTCCACAACGTGTTCGACGGGGGAGAGCTCGACCGCTTCGACGCCTTGCGTGAGGTCGTCCGGCGCTACTCCTCGCTCATGCATGAGAACTTGCCGGTCCACGAGTGGCCGGTCGACTAGCCGCTCCGGTAGCGTTCGACTCTCATCTGCTGGTCGAGGAGGCCGAAAAACCATGGGCGTGATCGTGGTCGGGTACATCCCGAAGCCAGAGGGACTGGCAGCTCTGCGTGCTAGCGCCGAGGAGGCAAAGCTCCGTGGCGCCAGCCTGGTAGTGGTCAATTCCCACCGGGGTGGCCGGGAGTTCGATGTTCAAGAGGCCGCTGACGCCGAATCGAAGCTCGAGGAGATCCGAGCCCAGCTCCGAGCGGCCGGTGTTGAGCACGAGATCCGCCAACTCGTGCGGGGTCTGGACCCGGCTGAGGACCTCATCAA
>JACCZJ010000040.1 GCA_013696065.1 Nocardioidaceae bacterium | reverse complement strand
AATCGTCGGGCAAGGTGAGCTCGACCATGTTGGCCTCGCTCTGCCGGAAGGTCCACAGTCGAACGACGTCGCCGACGGTGACAGCTTCTTCGACCAACGCCGACATGATGCGCGGCGTAGACACGGAGACGTCGACACCCCATGCCTCGGTGAAGAGCCACTCGTTCGCTGGGTGGTTGACACGACCGACGGTGCGAGGCACCGCGAACTCGGTCTTGGCGAGGAGCGAGATGACAAGGTTGGCCTTGTCGTCACCGGTCGAAGCGATGACGACATCACAACTTTGCAGTGACGCCTCGTCGAGCGACGAGAGCTCGCACGCGTCGGCAAGCAGCCACTCGGCGGCGGGCACGCTGTCGGACTTGATGGCGCGTGGGTCCTTGTCGATCAAGAGGACTTGGTGGCCGTTTTCGAGCAGCTCGGCGGCCACTGAGCGGCCCACGGCGCCCGCTCCTGCAATCGCAACACGCATCTCAGTGATCCTCGGGTCCGGAGGCGATGGCCGCCTCGATCTTCTCGGCCTCAGCTTCGGCCATAACCAGATTTAGCTCATCGCCGTCCTGGAGCACCATCTCGGGCGTGACCATGTGGCCCTGGCCCAGCCGGGCTACGAAGGCGACCCTCGCGCCGGTGGCCTCGAGCTCGGTGATCCGCCGACCCACCCAGGCGGTCGGTGCTCGAAGGAAGTCGATGCGGATTGTCCCGGACGGATCCCGGTACTGCGGCTCGGACCCGTGCGGAAGCATCCGACGCAAAACCTGGTCGGACGTCCAACGAACTGTGGCAACCGTGGGTATGCCGAGCCGTTGGTAGACCTCGGCCCGACCGGGGTCGTAGATGCGCGCTATCACGTTGTCGATCCCGAACGTCTCACGGGCCACCCGGGCGGAGATGATGTTGGAGTTATCGCCGCTGCTGACGGCAGCGAAGGCGCCGGCTCGTTCGATGCCGGCTTTCGCGAGGACCGCCTGGTCGAAGCCGTAGCCCGTTACCTTGTCCCCCCGAAACCCCGGGCCGAGTCGCCGGAAGGAGTCAGGATTGTTGTCGATGATCGAGACGGTGTGGCCCCGCTCCTCGAGCGCTCGGGCCAACGTTGACCCCACTCGGCCGCAGCCCATGATGACGACGTGCACGACGCCCTTTCCGATTGCTCTCGGCGAGTTGACAACAGTAACGACGCTACACCGGCGCGCGCGTGAGGACCGGCCGTACCCGGGAGGGAGCCATGAGCGCCCCTGGGGCTGCGGTGTGGTCTAGCATCCGACCGTGGGTATTGGTGACATCGGCAAGCGCGTTCTGCTCGGACGCAAGCTCCGGAGCACCCAGCTAGGTGAGACGCTGCTGCCCAAACGCGTGGCTCTGCCCGTCTTCGCGAGTGACGCCATGTCGTCGGTCGCCTACGCACCGGACGAGATTTTTTTGACGTTGACGTTGGCGGGCCTGACTTTCTACTCGTACTCGTGGAAGATCGGCCTCGTCGTCGCGGTTGTCATGCTCGCCGTCGTCACTTCCTACCGACAGAACGTGCAGGCATACCAAAGCGGTGGCGGGGACTACGAGGTCGCCACCGTGAACCTGGGAGCCAATGCCGGACTCACGGTGGCCAGTGCCCTGCTCGTCGACTACGTCCTCACTGTGGCAGTGTCCATCTCCTCTGCCGCGCAATACGCGGCGACAGCCCTTGACCCGCTACAAAATCACCAAGCCGCGGTGGCAGTCATCGCCACGGTCTTTTTGACAGCAATGAATCTTCGTGGAGTCCGCGAATCCGGGACGGCGTTCGCCCTGCCCACCTATCTCTTCATGGCCGCGATCTTGGGCATGGTGGCGTGGGGCCTGATCCGTTACTTCACCGGCGATCTACCGGCGGCGTCCAGCGCGCAGTATGACGTCGCGCCGCAAGAGCCATACGCCGACCTCAGCAAGCTGGCCCTGGTGTTCTTGCTCATGCGAGCTTTCTCGTCCGGTTGTGCGGCACTCACCGGCGTCGAGGCGATCAGCAACGGAGTCCCTGCCTTCCGCAAGCCAAAGGGCCGCAACGCGGCGACGACATTGTTGCTGCTGGGAGTGATCGCGATCTCGATGGCGATGGGCATCATCGCCCTGGCGAACCTCATGAAGGTTCGGGTCGTCGACGATATCGATCAGCTGACCCTGCCTGACGGGAGCGGGGTCGGTGAAGGCTTCCACCAGGCCCCGGTCATCGGGCAGCTCGCCGCGGGCGTCTTCGACCACTTCGAGCCGGGCTTCTACTTCGTGACCGTGGTGACTGGCTTGATCTTGGTGCTCGCCGCCAATACCGCCTTCAACGGCTTCCCTGTCCTGGGTTCCATCTTGGCCCGCGACGGCTACCTTCCTCGGCAACTGCACAGCCGCGGCGACAGGCTGGCCTTCAGCAACGGGATCTTCTTGCTGGCGGCCTTTGCGATCGTGCTGATCGTGGCGTTCGACGCTCAGGTCACTCGGTTGATCCAGCTCTACATCGTTGGCGTCTTCGTCTCGTTCACCCTGAGCCAAACCGGGATGATCATTCACTGGACACGCCATCTGCGCGAGGAGTCCGACCCGGCCAGGCGCCGCGAGATGCAGCGCTCCCGGGCGATCAACACATTCGGGCTCGCGATGACCGCAGTGGTGCTCTGCATCGTTTTGGCGACCAAGTTTCTCGCTGGG
>JACCZJ010000016.1 GCA_013696065.1 Nocardioidaceae bacterium | reverse complement strand
GGGACACACGGCTCGGGCAACACCGTCGGCAACCTGGCTTCCGATGTCGTGGCGCTGCAGCTTGTCACCGCGCGCGGAGACCTTGCGGAGATCAGCCTGGAGGACGATGGAGACTCGTTCTGCGGCGCCGTCTTGGCGCTCGGTGCGCTCGGGGTGGTGACGAGGGTGACGCTGCGCGTCGTACCGGCGTTCGAGATGAGGCAGTGGGTGTATGACGACCTGCCACGCGCTGCGGTGGACAGCCACCTCGAGGAAATCTTCGCAGCCGCATACAGCGTCACCTTGTTCACCACCTGGCGAGACGCCGCTATCAACCAGGTGTGGCTCAAGCACCGCCTTGATGAGGTCGACATGGTGGAGCCGCCGGCGCGCTGGCTGGGGGCGCGGCTCGCCGACGGACCGCGTCACCCGATCGCGGGCATGCCGACCGAGCACTGCACTGAGCAGCTGGGCGCGCCGGGGCCATGGCATGCGCGGCTCCCGCACTTCAGGATGGGGTTCACGCCTAGCAGCGGGGACGAGCTTCAGTCGGAGTACCTGCTGCCTCGAGAGCACGTCGCCGAGGCGATCGGCGCTGTCGACCGCATCCGCGAACGCGTCGGTCCGCTGGTTCAGATCTCGGAGATTCGCACCGTCGCTGGAGACGACATGTGGCTGAGCCCCAGCTACCGGCGTGACACGGTGGCCCTTCATTTCACCTGGGTTCCTGACATTGCGGCGGTGACCTCGGTGCTGCGGGTGCTGGAAGAGCAGCTCTCCCCGTTATCACCTCGCCCGCATTGGGGGAAGCTGTTCACCACCAGCCCCGATGTGCTGGCCCAACGGTACGAGCGGTACGCCGATTTCGCCGCTCTTATGCTGCGCTACGACCCGGCGGGCAAGTTCCGCAACGAGTTGCTCGACCAGTGGTTCCCTCCTCCTGGCGCCATGTGACTTTGACGTGGCGGCCGATAATGGTGTGCGAGCGTGGTTCAACCCGGCAAGGAGCCTTTTCGCGTGACCTTCCACAAGAAACCGGCGGCCGGGGACTCCGTCCAGGCCCAGCCACCAGGCCCGCCGAGCCGCGACGTGGTTCCGCTGCGGGAAGCCACCAAGGCCTGGTTCGCCATCTCGCTGCAGACGTTCGGCGGTCCCGCTGGACAGATCGCGGTGATGCAGCGAACCCTGGTCGACGACAAGCGCTGGATCGGCCAGCAACGCTTCTTGTTCGCGCTCAGCTATTGCACTCTGCTTCCAGGCCCCGAAGCGCAACAGCTCGCCACGTATGTCGGCTGGCTACTCAACGGCGTCAAGGGCGCGCTGGTGGCCGGCATCCTCTTCGTGCTGCCCGGAGTCGTGGCCCTGCTGGTGTTATCGAGCATCTACGTGGCCTACGGGGAAACCCTCATTGTCGAGGCGCTGTTCCTTGGCCTCGCTCCCGCCGTGATCGCCATCGTTCTCCAAGCCCTGATCCGGGTCGGCACACGAGCCTTGACCCATCCCGCGCTCGTCGCGCTAGCGGTGGCGTCGTTTGTCGCGCTCAACTTTTTCGCCGTCCCGTTCCCGGCCGTCGTGTTCGCCGCCGGGCTCATCGGCTGGCTGTTCGGACGGTGGCGACCGAGCCTGACAGCGCCGAGGGCAGCCGTCCATGGCGAGGAGACCTCACCGCCGCTGGTCAGCGACGACGCCCTGCACACAGAGCGACCCTCGGTACGCCGAAACGCCGTCATCTTGACCGTCGGGCTCGTGCTGTGGACCGGCCCGGTGATCGCCGCGGCACTGGCCTTCGGTCGTGACAGCGTCTTCGTGGACCAGGGACTGTTCTTCTCAGGCGCAGCGCTGGTCACCTTCGGCGGTGCGTACGCCGTGCTGGCCTACGTCGCCCAGCAGGCCGTAGACGTCTACGGCTGGCTCGCGCCTGGTGAGATGGTGCGTGGTCTGGCTCTCGCCGAGACCACTCCCGGACCGCTGATCATGGTGGTCCAGTTCGTGGCCTTCCTCGGTGCCTACCGCGATCCCGGCTCGCTCGACCCATGGGTTGCAGCACTGGTCGCTGCGCTCTTGACGACGTGGGTGACGTTCGTCCCGTGCTTCTTGTTCATCTTGCTCGGTGCTCCCTATGTCGAACGCCTGCGACACAACACCAGCCTGTCCGCGGCGCTGATCGGTATCACCGCGGCCGTGGTGGGAGTCATCGCCAACCTGGCGGTCTACTTCGCCCTTCACACCCTCTTCGCGAGGACCGACCGCATCACCTGGGGGCCGCTCAACTTCGAGATACCCGAGCTCGACACCCTCCAGGTGGCGGCACTCGGCCTCACCGTCCTCGGCTGCTCACTCATCTTCGCCCGTGGCTGGGGTGTGCTGCGCACCTTGGGGGTCTGCGCGCTCGTAGGCGTCGCCGTGCATCTCATCAGGGTCGCGTTGTAAGGAGAAAAGCCTTGCGTTGGTCTGGATCGGTGGCGGCTACAGCCACCGTGTAGCGGTCCTGTCCGCCGCTCGCCTTCGCCGGTTAGCGGTCCTTCCGATCTAAAATCCGCTCACTTCGAGAAACATCGGCCGACGGGGAAGATCAGGCACATACCGTGAGTTGAAAGAGCAATGACCACCTTCACTTTGCCCACCACGACCGACACGTTCTCGATCGGCGGTGACCTGCCCGTACATCGGCTGGGATACGGCGCCATGCAGCTTCCCGGTAAGGGCGTCTGGGGACCGTCCGCTGACCACGACGGCGCGATCCGCGTCCTGCGAGCCGCCATTGACGCGGGTGTCGACTTGATCGACACCGCTGACTCCTACGGTCCTGAGGTGAGCGACCAGCTCATCGCCGAGGCCCTGCACCCCTATCCGAGCAGCCTCGTCATCGCGACGAAGGCCGGACTAACCCGCACCGGACCGGACGCGTGGGTGCCTGTCGGCCGTCCGGCCTACCTCAAACAGTCGGTGGAGTTGAGCCTGCGCCGCCTCAAGCTGGACCGCATTGACCTCATCCAGCTGCACCGCATCGACGGTGATGTGCCGTTGGCCGACCAGCTGGGCGCCTTCGCCGAGCTCAAGGTGGCGGGCAAGGTCCGCCACATCGGCGTCTCCGAAGTATCAGTGGCGGAGCTCCAAGCCGCACGTGAGATCACCGAGATCGCCAGCGTGCAGAACCTCTACAACCTCACCACCCGCCAGTCGCAGGACGTCCTCGACTACGCCACCGCCGAGGGCATCGCCTTCCTCCCCTGGTTCCCCATCGCCACCGGCGATCTCGCCAAGCCCGAAAGCCCCGTGGCGGCGATCGCCAAGGAGCTGGACGCGTCGGCAGCTCAGGTGGCGCTCGCCTGGTTGCTGCAGAAGTCCCCCGTCGTACTGCCCATCCCCGGGACGAAGTCGGTCGACCACCTGCATGAAAACCTCGCAGCCGCGCAGCTGACGTTGTCCGACGACGACATGGCTCGGCTCGACGCCCTGGCCTGAGGCGAACCACGGGCCAGCCCCGTAAGGCGAATCTGACTGGATTGGGGTCGCTGAGGCAACCACAATCCAGTCGGCTTCACGCCGGTTGTCGAACTCCTGTCGCGTGGCACGGTGGCCAAGCGGTTCGACGCAGAGGCGAGCGGCATTGAGCTGGAAACTGACAGGCCGATCGACGTCGTCACCGCTCATCTCACTTTCGAGCCGGGCAGCACCACCGGCTGGCACAGACACCCTGGCCCGACCGTCGTCACGATAACCGCTGGGACGCTGGCCGTCCGCCATAGAGACTGCAGTCGCCAGACCTACAGGGTGGGAGACACATTCGTCGAGAAGGGCCCCTGGCGACACTTGGCCCGTAACACCGGTGATGAGACCGCAGAGACCATAGTGACCTTCTTCGTCCCGACCGGAGCCGACGCGCTTTCCACCCCTGCGACTACACCCGCGTGCGTCGGGGAGCAAGGTTTGGTCGTTCATCTCAATCAATGAGACAGCAGAATTCGATCTGGCCCCGCATAAGCCCAGGTCCGAGTTGGTGGCTTACTCCCACTCGATCGTGCCGGGAGGTTTGCTGGTCACGTCGATGGTGACCCGGTTGACCTCGCGCACCTCGTTGGTAATGCGGGTCGAGACGCGCTCAACGACGTCGTACGGCACGCGCGCCCAGTCGGCGGTCATCGCATCCTCGGAGGTGACGGGTCGTAGCACGACCGGATGCCCGTAGGTGCGGCCGTCACCTTGTACGCCGACCGAGCGCACATCGGCCAGCAGCACCACCGGGAACTGCCAGATCTCCCGATCGAGCCCGGCCTTGGTCAGCTCCTCACGGGCGATGGCGTCGGCCTCACGCAGGGTCTCGAGCCGGTCGGCGGTAACCGCGCCGATGATGCGGATCGCCAGGCCGGGGCCGGGGAAGGGATGGCGCCATACGATCTCGGCCGGCAATCCAAGCTCCACACCCACCTTGCGCACCTCGTCCTTGAACAACGTCCGCAGCGGCTCGACCAGCTTGAACAGCAGGTCGTCGGGCAGTCCGCCGACGTTGTGGTGCGACTTGATGTTGGAGGTGCCGGCGCCTCCCCCGGACTCCACCACGTCGGGATAGAGCGTCCCCTGCACCAAGAACTCGACGGCCTGACCCTCCGCGCCAGCCGCAGTCACGATCTCGCGTTCGGCGCTCTCGAAGGCGCGGATGAACTCTCGGCCGATGATCTTGCGCTTGGTCTCCGGATCGCTCACGCCGTCGAGGGCGTCGATGAACGTCTTGGACGCCTCGACCACATGCAGGTCGACACCGGTGGCGGCGACGTAGTCCCGTTCGACCTGTTCGGCCTCACCCTTGCGCAACAGGCCGTGGTCGACGAACACACAGGTGAGTTGGTCGCCGATAGCCCGCTGCATCAAGGCGGCAGCCACCGCCGAGTCGACGCCGCCCGACAAGCCACAGATTGCGCGCTTGTCGCCCACCTGCTCGCGGATGCGTGCTACCTGCTCGTCGACGACATTGAGCATCGTCCAGGTCTGTCGGCACCCGGCGATCTCCACCAGGAATCGCTCCAGCACGGCCTGGCCATGCTCGGTGTGCAGCACCTCCGGGTGCCACTGCACACCCGCGATCCGCCGCTCGAGCGACTCGAAGGCGGCGACCGGAGCGCCTGCTGTCGACGCCAAGGTGGTGCAGCCCGCTGGCGCCTGGGTGACCGAGTCGCTGTGGCTCATCCACACCCGAAGCTCCTGCGGTACGGCGGTCAGCAGCGTGCCCGGCTCGGTCACCTCGAGTTCGGTGCGACCGAACTCCGACAGGCCGGTCCGACGTACCTCACCTCCGAGAGCCAACGCCATCGCCTGGAAGCCGTAACAAATACCGAACACCGCCACGTGGTCATCGCCGGTGAAGAGCCCCGTGTCGAGCTGGGGGGCACCGGGCGAATAGACCGACTGCGGTCCCCCGCTCAGGATGATCGCCTTCGGCCGGCGCGCCAAGATCTCGGCCGCCGGCATCGTGTGCGGCACGATCTCGGAGTAGACGCGCGCCTCACGGACACGGCGAGCGATCAGCTGCGCATACTGCGCCCCGTAGTCGACGACGAGGACCAGGTCATGATCGGCGGTCAAAGCGCGCTCTTTCGATGGTGAGCAGGGAGGCGTGGGGCTGCCAGTCTAGGGCGAGGGAAATGGCCGACGTGGGCGTAGGTCAGCCGTACTGCGCCATGCGCACCATGGCGTCATACACGTCCACGAAACGAGTGGTGAGCGGCGCCAGGCCGAGCCGGATGCCGTCGGGTCGGCGAAAGTCGGGTATGACGCCCGACTCGACGAGACGCTTCGTCACCTCTTGGGCATCCGCCCGGGCAACTGTCACGTGCGATCCGCGACGACCCGGATCTCGAGGCGTGGCGAGCACCCAGCCTTGAGGCGCCAGCCACTCGTCAAAGAGATCGACCGCCAATGCCGTCAACGCGCAGGACTTGTCGCGGACCGCCGGCATACCGGCTTGGGCGATCATCGCCACGCCCGGCTCGATCGCCGCCATCGACAAAATGCTGGGAGTGCCCGACAGCCAGGCCCGCATGTCAGGTTGGGGGTCGTATCCCTGGTC
>JACCZJ010000007.1 GCA_013696065.1 Nocardioidaceae bacterium | reverse complement strand
GCGCCGAGATCCGTGTGGACGTTCCTCACATGCGACTGGGGGCCGATAGGCCGAAGCCGCGATGCTATGACGATCGAATGAAATGCGCTCAGGTCGCGTAGCTGGCAGGGGCCGGTAGGGGCGCGCTCTCGTCCTCGACCGACTCGGCGCGGCTAGCCAGGTGCGCCTCGAACTCCGACGCAGTCATGGGCTCCCCGAAGAAATATCCCTGTCCCCATACGCAGCCCAGCTCTGTGAGAGACCGGGCATGCTCCGCTGTTTCGATCCCTTCAGCGACGACCGCCAACCCCAGGTTCCCACCCAGCGCCACGAAGGACTCCACGATCGGCCAGTCGACCCCAGTCAGGAAGCACCGGTCCAGCTTGACGGCATCAAGGGGGAAGTTCTGCAGGTGCGCCAAGGACGAATAGCCAGTACCGAAATCATCGAGCACGCACTTGACGCCGAGAGCCCGAAGCTGCGTGACCGCCCGCGCGGCCGTGACCGGATCGTTGATGAGCGCATTCTCAGTGATCTCCACGCCGAGTGCAGTCCCAGGAACACCGGCCGCGTCTAACCCGGCGGCAACTTCGCGGCTAAAGCCGTCTCTCAACTCACGACCCGAGACGTTTACCGTGAGCACAAACCCATCGGGGACGATCTGTTCGCTCCGCCATTTGGCAAGGTCGCCAAGAGCGGTCCGAAGCACCCAACTTCCGATCGCGAAGATGAGCCCTGTCTCCTCGGCCACCGCAATGAACTCATTAGGTGAGACAACCCCTCGCACGGGTGAGTTCCAGCGCAGCAAAGTCTCGGCGTGGCAGGTCTGCGAGCGCGAAAGGTCAGCTATGGGCTGATAGACAAGGCTGAGTTCCTCCCCGCTGATTGCCTCGCTCAGGAGGTGTTCGAGCTCCAGCCTCTCTGCCATGCCCTCACGCATTCCGTCGTCGAAGAGCGCCCAACCGCCCGGGTTCGTCCGCTTCGCCACGTACATAGCCGCGTCCGCGTCGCGCAGGAGGGATTCCGCGCTGTCTTGAGCTGAGGTTGCTACGGCGACTCCGATGCTTGCGGCGGTGTGGATCGCCACCGTCCGCTTCAACAGAATCGGTTCGACCCAGGCTGCGGCAACCCGCGATGCGAGAGCTCCCACATCGAATTCCCTGTCGGCGTCGTAGGCCAAAATGCCGAACTCGTCTCCGCCGAGTCGCACGACCAGGTCGGAGTCACGCACAACGTTGATGAGCCGCGGGGCTGCTTCCTTGAGCAGTTTGTCCCCCAAGCTGTGACCGTAGGTGTCGTTGACGAGTTTGAACCGGTCGAGGTCGATGATCATCACGGCCAAGGTGCCGCCACGCTCGGCATACATCCGCAAAGCGTCCGATGCGCGGGCGGCTAGCATCGCGCGGTTTGGCAGGCCGGTGAGCGGGTCGTGCAGGGCGAGGTAGCGCTGCGCCTCTACAGCCTCGCGAAGTTTGTGCGCTGCCCAGCTCACGAGACAACCCGTCGCAGCGACGGTGCCCATGCTAATCAAGAAGACACCTGCTGCCATGTCATGCGTCTCGGCGGGCATGAACCACAAAGACGCGGCCAACACGGTGCCAGTCCACAGCGTGTGGGCCGCGGCGACCCTGGCCCCGAAATAGAAGGCGGCATACGGGGTGGCCCAGATGAAGAACAACCGGCCATCGCCTCCGGGTTCGCCCTCTGCGACGTATCCCACCGCGATCATCAACTGGATCACGACCATCGCCACGTGCAGCAGCGGAAGCGGTGTGTCGTCGCTAGCGCTCCCCACTAGCCCGAAGGCGATGACGATGGCCAGGCACGCCAGCACAACCGCCACGGCATCGCCTTGGTCAGGCTCATGAGGCAGCGTGGTCCAGAGCAGCGCGAGGCTGCCCCCCACGGCATACAGAACGCCTAGAGCGCGAAACATTTCGCGGCGGGACAACAAGCCGGCGATCATGTGGGGAGACCTCCTCCGTCGGGGCCGCGCGTGGATTACGCCCACGACAGACCGTCGTTACCTGCGACACCCCAGCCTGCGATCACCACAGCTGTTCGGACAATACTCTCAAATTGGTGTACATATCGCGTTCCCCGCCGCCCTGTGGGTGAAATTCACCGCTGCTGACAGCGGGATCCAATCAGTAATCGCGAGCTGCGAGGCAGCGCCAGGGGACGACCTACTCCTCCTCGGGGTAGGGAGGGGCATCGTCCGCGACGACAGCCCCCCGCTCACCAATGGGTCGCTCTGGCCCGACGGTTGAGTCCTGTACGGTCTGGCGTTCCGCCTCGGCGTTTACCGCCGCACCCACGACGACGAGGAAAACGCTGATCCAGAGCCAGAACATGCTGATCGCCACACCGGCGAGCGACCCGTACGTCGACTCATATGTGCCCAGACTTTGGACGTAGGCGAACAGCCCCACCGACGTAGCCAGCCACAGCACGGTCGCGCCCGTCGCGCCCCAGCTGATCCAGCGCCAGCGGGCGTGCTTGCGATCGGGTGCGAATCGGTAGAGCACGGCGAGCGCTCCGGCCATGAGCGTCGCCAAGGCCAGCCAAACCAGCAGCGGCGCCACGGTGCGCACCGCATCTGGTGCCCCTGTCAGAGTCCTTGATACAAAGCCAGCCACCGTGAGCACGGCGCCAAGCAGCAAGGCGCTCCCCAGCACCATCGCGAGGGCGAGGCGGGTGCGGCGCAGGAACCCGCGGGTCTCGGTCTCGTGGTAGGCCACAGTCAGCGCGTCGATGAGATACGTCGTGGCGGTGGTCGCCGTCCACATGGCGATCAGCAGACCAGTCAAACCCCGCAGA